>SCVK01000487.1 GCA_004297075.1 Chitinophagaceae bacterium | reverse complement strand
CCTTCGAGAAAGCGCACCCGGGCCCGGGCGTAGGACGGGGAAAAGGCGTCTTGCGGCGAGATCAAGCGGCACCCCCGGTGCGCGGCTGGCCCAGCCATTTTTCGGCCAGTCGCACCCAGAAGGTCGCACCCAGCGGGATCAGGTCGTCGTTGAAGTCGTAGCTCGGGTTGTGCAGCATGCAGGGCCCGCCGCCGTGGCCCATCTCGCGGTGCGCGCCGTCGCCGTTGGCGATGAAGGCGTAGCAACCCGGCTTTTCCTGCAACATGTAGGCGAAGTCCTCCGCACCCATGGTGGGCTCCTGCTCCAGCACGCGGTCCGCACCGACGATCTCGGCCATCACCTCGCGCGCGAACGCGGTCTCGGCGGGGTGGTTGATGGTGGGCGGGTAGTTGCGGTGGAACTTGAACTCCACCGTGGCGCCGAAGGCCGCGCAGGTGTGCTGGGCGATCTCCTGCATGCGGCGCTCGATCAGGTCGAGCACCTCGTAGGTGAAGGTGCGCACCGTGCCCTGGATCTCGCAGCTGTCGGGCACCACGTTGGTGGCCTCGCCGGTGTGGATCATGGTGACCGAGATCACGCCGGCATCCACCGGCTTCTTGTTGCGCGTGATGATGGTCTGGAAGGCCTGCACCATCTGGCAGGCCACGGGCACCGGGTCGATGCCGTTGTGCGGCAGCGCGGCGTGGGAGCCCTTGCCCCGGATGACGATGTGGAACTCGTTGCTCGATGCCATGACCGGGCCGGCGCTGGCGGCGAAGGTGCCGACCGCCATGCCGGGCCAGTTGTGCATGCCGAACACGGCCTCGACCGGGAACTGCTCGAACAGCCCGTCCTTGATCATCTCGCGCGCGCCGCCGCCGCCCTCTTCGGCCGGCTGGAAGATCAGGTAGACCGTGCCGTCGAAGTTGCGGTGTTTCGCAAAATGCTGTGCCGCCGCCAGCAGCATGGCGACATGGCCGTCGTGGCCGCAGGCGTGCATCTTGCCGGCGTGCTGGCTGGCGTGCGCGAAGGTGTTGTGCTCCTGCATGGGCAGGGCGTCCATGTCGGCACGCAGGCCGATGGCGCGCCCGCTTTGGCCGCCGTCGCGGCCGTGCACGATGCCCACCACGCCGGTGGTGCCCAGGCCCCGGTGCACCGGGATGCCCCAGTCGGTGAGTTTCTGCGCCACCACGTCGGCGGTGCGCACTTCCTGGAAACAGAGTTCGGGGTGGGCGTGGATGTCGCGCCGCACGGCGGCGATGCTGGCCGCCTGGGTC
>SCVK01000112.1 GCA_004297075.1 Chitinophagaceae bacterium | reverse complement strand
TCGCCATTCACAAAGCCTGTGGTTTCCGCATCGTAGGCACCCGTGAAAAGATCGGTAAAATGAACGGTGTTTGGAGAGATACCGTATTATTGGAAAAAAGAAGTGCTCACGTATAATTGAATCAAATGTCTGCCAACAACTGCGCCCCGGCTCACGAAAGAAAAAAACTCAGTTTCCTCGACCGCTATCTCACCCTCTGGATCTTTCTCGCCATGGCGATCGGGGTAGGCATCGGTTATCTGTTTCCTTCTTCAGCGGGTTTTATCAACCAGTTTTCCAGTGGCACTACCAATATTCCACTGGCAATAGGATTGATATTGATGATGTATCCTCCCCTCGCCAAAGTGCGTTATGAAAAAATACACGAAGTATTTACCAATACCAAAGTGCTGGGTACCTCGCTCTTACTGAACTGGATCATCGGCCCCATTGTGATGTTTCTGCTGGCCATTGTTTTTTTACAGGGCTACCCGGAATACATGATCGGGCTCATCCTCATCGGCCTCGCCCGTTGTATTGCCATGGTAGTGGTATGGAACGAACTGGCGGAAGGGAACCGCGAATATGCCGCCGGACTGGTAGCATTGAACAGTATTTTCCAGGTATTATTATATAGTGTATATGCCTGGCTCTTTATTACCGTATTGCCACCACTGTTCGGCATCAAAGGACTGGAAGTAAATATCACTATTGGTATGATCGCGGAATCAGTGGCTATTTATCTCGGTATTCCATTTGCAGCGGGTGTGATCAGTCGTTATGCACTGATCCGGCTAAAGGGCGAAGAATGGTTTCAGCAAAAATTCGTTCCCTTTATCTCACCCATTACGCTGATCGCGCTTTTATTTACGATCCTCGTCATGTTCAGTTTAAAAGGAGAACTCATTGTTCGCATACCGATGGATGTTATCAGAATCGCCATTCCACTGGTGATCTATTTTATCCTGATGTTTCTCTCCAGCTTTTTTATAGCAAAAGCATTGGGTGCCGATTATGCCAAAAATGCCGCTGTTTCATTTACCGCAACCGGTAATAATTTTGAACTGGCCATTGCTGTAGCCATTGGCGTATTCGGTATCAATTCCGGGCAGGCTTTTGCCGGTGTCATCGGTCCGCTGGTAGAAGTACCGGCACTCATCGCTTTGGTGAATGTGGCTTTCTGGCTGCAGAAAAAATATTATCCGCAACCGCTTACTAACGCATAATCAATCATCAGTCATGTTACCCAAAAAGAAAGTATTATTTGTTTGTGTAGAAAACAGTAACCGCAGCCAGATGAGCCAGGCTTTTGCCATCATGCACGGCGGCGATACGGTGGAAGCCTATAGTGCCGGCAGCAAACCCAGTGGTATTGTTAACCCCAAAGCCATTGCAGCCATGAAAGAACTGGGGTATGATCTCAGTACTCACGATAGTAAATCATTACAGGAGGTGGAACAATATGCCCCTTTTGATGCAGTGGTAACCATGGGCTGCGGCGATGCCTGTCCGTGGATGCCCGCCAAACAGTTCATCGACTGGCAGATCCCCGATCCCAAACACATGGAGCCT
>SCVK01000111.1 GCA_004297075.1 Chitinophagaceae bacterium | reverse complement strand
TTCATGCTAATTAACTTGTCCGGGTTTGTGTTTGGTAACAGAAGCAAAGATCAGCAATACCAGGCCAATGGCAAAGAAAACCACCAGGGCCAGTACCGAATTGCGCTGCGATCCGCTGAGCTCGTTGATGTACCCGAAACTGAACATGCCGATCACGATGGCAATCTTTTCGGTTACATCATAAAAACTAAAGAAGGAAGTGGTGTCTTTTGTTTCGGGCATCAGTTTGGCGTAAGTGCTGCGGCTGAGCGACTGGATGCCACCCATCACAAAGCCTACCAGTACCGCGAGACCATAAAACTCATTCACGCCATCTCTCGGCAATAAATAACCGATTACACAAAGAATGATCCAGAAAGAAACCGTGATCATCAATGCCCGGAAGTTGCCTGTTTTTTCAGAAAGTTTAGCGATGAGAAAGGCTCCGGGAATGGCTACCAGCTGTATGATGAGGATGGCAATGATCAGTTTTGGGGTAGGGATGTTTAATTCACTTTTACCATATAAAGTGGCCGCCAGCATCACTGTTTGTACACCCATATTATAAAAGAAGAAGGCTCCCAGATAGCGTTTCAGTACCGGCATATGTTTTAATTGCCGCCATACTTTATTCAATTCTTTGTATCCATGCGTGAGAACACTGCCGCGGTCATGGGCGGTAGCAATGGGGGTGCCTTTCGGTAAACGGCTCAGTGCCAGTTGTCCAAAACCCCACCACCATACACCCACCAGCAGAAAAGAGATCTGGGAAGCTTTGCCCACAGTGATACCAAATAATTCGGGTTTTAAAACAAATACAAAACAAACGATCTGCAATAGCACACTGCCGGTATATCCCATGGCAAAACCTTTGGCACTAACCCTGTCCTGGTCTTCCGGCGCTGCAATCTCCGGCAGGTAAGAATTATAGAATACCAGGCTGCTCCAGAAACCAATACAGGCAATGATCAGGCAGAGCAGGCCATAAGCCAGGTTGTTTTTATCGTAGAAATACATGGCACTACAGCCAATACTGCCCAGCGTACAGAAGAAGAACAGGAATTTTTTCTTGTTACCCTTGTAGTCTGCAATAGAGGAGAGCAGCGGCGACATGAACGCTACTACCAGGAATGCGATACCCAGGGCATAATTATAAAGAGAGGTATTCACAAACTCCCTTCCGAACAGCACCACAGAATCGTTGGAGGTAGCATCATTGCCATCTCCCGTTACCGCTTCGTAATAAGCCGGGAAAATGGTGGAAGTAATCACCAGGTTGTACACGCTGTTGGCCCAGTCGTACATGGCCCAGCCGTTGATGACTTTCTTGGGTGCAGTCTTCATGGAGAGAAATTAAAAATTAGAAATTAAAAATTAAGAATTATTTCTGATATGCGCCCACCTTATTACTTACCAACGACTTTACGATTGGTTATACACCAGGCCCTCAATTTTTAATTATTAATTTTTAATTGCTAGTTATTGCAAGTATCCTGTAAGTACAAGCGCCAGCAACACCGCTCCCACAATCACCCGGTACCAGCCAAAGAGCCGGAAACCGTGTTTCTGCAAGAAACCGATGAAGAACTTGATGGCCAGCAGGGCAACCACAAAAGCCACTGCATTGCCTACTGCCAATGCAATGAGATTATCCTGGTTAAAGAGCAATTCAGGTGTGTCTTTATAGGCTTTCAGCAGTTTATAACCGGTAGCGGCTGCCATGGTGGGTACAGCAAGGAAAAAAGAGAATTCAGCGGCCAGGTTACGTGTCAGTTTCTGCTGCATGCCGCCAATAATGCTGGCGGCACTGCGACTAACGCCGGGGATCATGGCCACACATTGCCAGATGCCGATGGTAAAAGCTTTGGACAGACTGATATTTTCTTCTTTTTCGATCGTATGCTGCTGAAAAAGTTTGTCGATAAACAACAGAATGAACCCGCCGAGCAACATGGTAATGGAAACCGTTAGCGGACTCTCCAGCAGGTCATCGATCTTATCAGAAAAAACAGCACCGAGGGCCAGGGCAGGTAACACCGCTACGATCAGCTTGAAATAGAAATTAAACCGGTTCAGCGGGAAAAATTTTTTCCAGTACAACACTACCACCGAAAGAATGGCCCCCAGCTGAATGGCTACTTCAAATAACTTGGTAAAGGGATCTGCTGCAATGTGCAGAAAGGAACTGGCAATGATCATGTGCCCGGTAGAAGAGATCGGTAAAAACTCGGTAATACCTTCCACAATGGCAATTACCACGGCTTGAAAAATCGTCATGTCTTTTGATTCAATGAGTGAATGAGTGGATGAGTGAATGAGTGAATGTTATGGGTAGCAGATGGTAACTAAAGAAATGTTCCATTCGCTCATGCACTCAATCACTCATCCACTCATTAAAAAAGCGGCTTCGCACCGCTTAGTAAATAATAGTATTAATTGAAAACAGCGTTTCTACGCACGTCTCACGCCCTGCCTTACGCCGCTTTCGGCTTTTTAAAAATGGCATAAATCTCTACCAGTAATCCCAGCACAATCAGTATGGGGGCAATAGTAATGCGGGTAGTGCCATATACTTCCGTTGTATCAAATACTTTGGGATCGGCACTTTTACCGCCACTCATCAGGAACAGGCCAATGGCCATGATCACACCGCCAATCAGCATCCAGGTATAATTTTCCTTGGCAAATAAAGTAGAATTCACGTTTTGTTTTTGCTCGCTCATGGTATTGTTTTGTAAAGTATGTAAGATAGGTTTTTTTAGTCTGGAGTTGGGAGTTAGGAGTCTGGAGTATGGGACAAAATAACTCCAGACTCCTAACTCCCAACTCCAGACTTTTAACTAATATAAGTCGTCCAGTTTCATTTTCAGGTATTTCATCACACTTCGGTGTGTGCTGTAAACGGAAATGCCGATGCCCAGCAGTATCAATCCGCCGAATAAGCTGATGGTGAGTTTGGTATCGCGTACGGCTTTCAGGGGCTCAAACTGGTTCTCGGCCCAGGTAATGATAAAAAACAGGAGCACAATGGCAATGCCCGAGCTGATCAGCCCGTTGATCAATGCCCTAATATTCAATGGTTTTACAATAAAACCGCGGGTAGCCCCCACCATCTGCATGGTTTTGATCAGGAAACGGTTACTGAACATGGCCAAACGGATGGTATTATCAATACTGAAAGTAACGATCAGGCATAAAATAATGGCCACCACCAGGAACACCAGGCCTATTTTAGAAGCCCGCTCATTCAGGTTATTCACCAGCTTGGATGGGTATTTCAGGTCGGTGATCTGGTCTCCGTACACTGCCATCAGACTGGCAGAGATCTTGTTCAGGCTATCGCTGTTCACATATTCGGCCCGGGCATAAAAATCAATGCTCTCGGGTAAGGGATTGTCTTTTAAGATCAGCGCCCAGTCTTCATTGTTCTCACTGTTCCAGATCTGTTTGGCGGTATTCTTGTCTACATAGGTAACGTTCTTGGCAAAAGGCTGGCGGGCCAGGTATTGCTGGATCTGCCCGATGGTATCCTTGTTCTGCGTACGCAGGTAGGCACTCAGCCGGATATCTTCCTTAAATGCATTCCCCACTGAGTTGATGTTGAGAAAGAACCAACCCATGATACCCATGATCAGTAATACCAGCGCCACACCAATAATGCTGTAGATATAATTGGGTTTGCTGCGTTTCATGGATGATTTTCCGATAACTGCCATTCTTTCAAAAAATTTAAGGTGTTTGGTCCCGCAAACGGGGTCAGGACTATGGCAAATGTACGGTTTTGAAGCCTAAAGACTTACATTTGCAGCCACGCTAACGATCATTTTGC
>SCVK01000110.1 GCA_004297075.1 Chitinophagaceae bacterium | reverse complement strand
TCTTTGGAGGAACTACATGATCCACAGCCCATATCTTAACAGATAAAATATTAGTTAATAAAACAGAGGAAATGATTGGGCGGGCGATAGTACTGCTATGATGCTTCGGTTGTGTCACTCACTTCAGGGTCCGGGGCGCTAATCGGCCACGACCGGTACACAAGTGATTCTCCGCATCTGCCTTCAAAATATATTGATAAGCGTAAAACAGTGCAACGTGTATGTATCAGCTTGTTATACAGCAGCCAATCACCTACACAAACCCACACAAATCCCTCTCACTGCCCAGAGTGCTTTAGTTTTCCGGCAGCAGCCATCCAACATCGGCACCCAAAGCCTAGTTCATCAAAATTAGGGTTTTGTTCTGAATGATATGGTACAGTTTAATGGTCAGGGCCTGGAACAGCATTTTGGCATTGGCGTTCCTTTCTACATAATAAGCGGCCCGGTCCAGCTCCTCAATAATGGCCTGTTGCTGGCTTACAGAAGCAATTTTATTCAGTCTTTGGGCAAAATCCTTCTCATTTTCGCCCAAAAACACCCGATCAGCCCCCAAAACCTTGATCCGGACACTTTGTTCCAGCAGGTGATTAAAATAGCGGAGAAACTGTTTCTGCTTCTCCCGGCCCAGTTTGGCCACTTCTTCGGTAAATTTTACCTGGGCCATGGGGCCGCCTTTCAGAGTGGCATTCAACCAGTCGCGCAGCAGGCTCTGCCAGTCCTGGTCGGCATGCTGTATCAGTTGCAGCGCTTCGCGGTAATTGCCCTCGCAGATGCCGGCTATCTGCCGGGCGGTATCCGGGGCCAGTTTGGCCCTTTCTACCAGGGCCTGTTCTATCTCGCTGTTCTCGGGCATGGGGATCTTTACCAGCTGGCAGCGACTCAGGATCGTAGGCAGGATCTGTTCATCATTTTCAGCCACCAGTATAAATAAGGTATTGGGCGGTGGCTCTTCAATCAGTTTCAGCAGTTTGTTTCCTTCTTTGCCCAGGTATTCGGGCATCCAGAGTAATAAAACCTTGTACTCACTCTCAAAACTTTTGAGGCTCAGCTGCCGGTTAATTTCGTTGCACTCTTCGGCGGTGATATTTCCCTGTTTGTTTTCGGCACCAATAAACTGCAGCCAATCGTACACATTGCCGTAAGGATAGTTCTTTACAAATTCCCGCCACTCGGCTATATAGTCAGAGCTAACAGGTTTGTCGCCCGCTTTTCTGGGTATAACCGGGTAGGTAAAATGCAGGTCGGGATGAATCAGTTGTTCCGCCCGCTGAAAAGCGGCCTGTTCTGCAATATGATCCGGATGAATATAAGCGGGTGCGGGTTCCAGTGCCGTCATGCCTCCAAACAGGTCTTCCACCACCGGGGCTGGTTGCGGCAGTGAAACAATGTATTGCGCAAAAGCCAATGCCAGGGGTAAAGCACCGCTTCCTTCTTTTCCCAGAAACAGCAAAGCATGGCTCAAACGGTTCTGTTCTACCATTTCTGCCAGGTGTTGTTTTACTGCTTTTTGTCCTATGACATCTTTGAAGAGCATAAAGAATTAGCGGATTACGGATTGCGGATTAATCCGGCGTCAAATGTAATGGATATGGCCAAACAAAAAAGAGGATGTTACACACACCCTCTTTTTTAATAATCCGCGAATCCGTAATTCGTAATCCGCTAATTCATTACTTCAGAAATTTCAGAATTTCCTCGCTATCCGGTTTCACTTTACTTTCAAAATAAGCGATCATCTTACCGTTTTCATCCAGTAAGAATTTATTGAAGTTCCATTTGATCTCTGCATCCAGCACGCCATTCTGTGTTTTGCTGGTCAGCCATTTGTAAATCGGAGCGGTATCATCTCCTTTCACACTCACTTTACTGGCTAAAGGAAATTTAACACCAAAACGGGCTTTGCAGAATTCCTGGATCTCGCTGTCGGCACCGGGCTCCTGTCCGCCAAAATTATTGGCCGGAAAACCTACGATCACCAGTTTGTCTTTGTATTCTTCGTACACTTTTTCCAGTGCTTCATACTGTGGTGTATACCCGCATTTGGAAGCGGTATTCACCACTAAGATCTTTTTACCCTTGAACTTGGAAAAATCGATGGTTCCACCTTCAATGGATTTTACTTTAAAGCCGTGGATACTCGGATCGCCCGGCAGGGTAAATGCGCTGAACATAATAGCTACAGCAATGGTTAAGAGGTATTTCATGGTTGGTTGTTTTAGTTAGAACAGTTAAATATAGAAAAGGTTGAGGGATTTTTAGTTAGGAGTCTGGAGTTAGGAATCTGGAGTGGGTTATCATACACTCCAGATTCCTAACTCCCGACTCAAAAAGTATACCCCGCTGCCACAACACCCAGTTCCACCCCCTCTACCTCCAGCATAGACGCTCCGCAGGCTTCCAGGGTTGCCCCGGTGGTAATAACATCATCTACCAGCAGAATCTCTTTGTGGGTCAGGAGCTTGGGTTGGGTAACGGCAAACACTTCTTCCATATTCTGCCACCTGCTCAGGCGGTTCTGGTGGGTCTGGGTTTCGGTAAAGCGGGTTCGGGTTACGGCGTTGGTAAGAATGGGTTTGGGCCATACTTCCGCTATTCCCTCGCAAAGCAAGGCAGCCTGGTTATAACCCCGCATAAATTCTTTTTTCGGATGCAAGGGCAGAGGAACCATTACATCTGTGTCTGCAAATCTTTCGGAAGCGGCCAACGCATGCCCCATCATTCTTCCTAAAAAATAACCGGCTTCTTTGTTGTTTTTGTATTTGAGCTGTACCAGCAGGTGTTGCAGTAAGGAAGACTTGGTAAAATAAAATGCGGCCGCTGCCTGTTTTATCGGTACCCTTCCATAAAATATTTTTTCTACCGGATTACCTGCTTTGGCAAAGAAGCCCGTTACCGGTAACTGGTGCATACAGCGGGCACAGAGAAACTGGTGATCATACAACAGATCCGAACCACAACCCTCGCAGGTATGCGGGTAAAAGAGATGCAGTAAGGAAGAAAGATACTTGTTGGCAAATGCGTTCATTACCCAAAGTTCGATGGGGAATGCATTGCTTGATTAGGTATTTACCGCAAGGGGGGGAGTGGTGAGTAGTCAGTAGTCAGTGGTTAATAGTTAGTAGTGAATGGGCTCCTTAACTACCTACTCGCTACTGACTACTGACTACTCACCACCTAAAACAGCTGCTGGTACACTTCATCCACCCTGCTTAATGCCAGTACCTGGATCTTATAGGCTTTGGGGTCGAAACTTTTTTTGTTGTAGCGGGATACGATGATCTTCTCAAAACCCAGTTTTTCGGCTTCGGCAATGCGTTGTTCAATACGGTTTACTGCCCTGATCTCGCCGTTCAGGCCTACTTCGCCGGCAAAACAGACATGGGCGGGTAATGGAACATCTTCGTAAGAGGAAAGCAGGGCGCAGATCACGGCCAGGTCGATGGAGGGATCCTCTACTTTAATACCGCCGGCAATATTCACAAACACATCTTTCATCCCGAACTGGAAACCACCGCGTTTTTCCAATACGGCCAGTAATAGTTGTAACCTGCGCAGATCAAAACCACTGACGGTTCTTTGTGGTGTGCCATACACACTTTGTGTTACCAGTGCCTGTACTTCGATCAGTAAAGGACGCATGCCTTCCAATGTTGCTGCAATGGCACTGCCGCTTAACTGTTCTTCTCTCTGCGCAATCAGGATCTCCGACGGATTGGAAACAATGCGCATTCCTTCACCCGTCATTTCATAAATGCCGAGTTCGGCGGTACTGCCAAAACGGTTCTTTAACGTGCGCAGTATGCGGTAGGCATAATGGCGGTCGCCCTCAAACTGCAGCACCGTGTCTACCATATGTTCGAGGATCTTGGGTCCGGCAATGGCGCCATCTTTGGTAATATGACCGATCAGAAAAACAGGTGTGTTGGTTTCTTTGGCAAAACGTTGAAACTCTGCGGCACATTCCCTGATCTGTGATACACTGCCGGCAGATGAATCGATACTGTTCGACTGTAATGTCTGTATCGAATCAACGATCACCAGCTGTGGTTTTAGTTTCTTGATCTCCTGAAAGATAGTCTGGGTGCCGGTTTCCGTGAGCAGGTAAAAATTATCATTGGTGATCTTTAACCGGTCTGCCCGCATTTTTATCTGCTGTTCACTTTCCTCTCCGCTGATATACAGAATGCGCAACTGATCGATCAGTAAACCATTCTGCAGAAACAAAGTACTCTTACCGATACCGGGTTCTCCGGCTACAAGAATGATACTTCCGGGAACGATACCGCCACCGAGTACACGGTTCAGTTCAGTATCTTTTGTAATGATTCTTTTTTCTTTGGTGCTGATCACATCCTGCAACGCCACCGTTTTGGTATTCCTTTTTTCCGCACTGTAATTATCCCAGTTCTCTTCTTTATTAGTTCCTTTATCCAGCACTTCTTCTGTAAAAGTGTTCCATTGCGAGCAGCCCGGGCATTTGCCGATCCACTTGGCGCTTTCATATCCGCAATTGCTACAGAAAAAAGCCGTTTTGATTTTGCTCATGCGATAAAGATAAAGGGAGTTACAGAATCTGTTGTCCGCAGCATACAGAAAGATGAAACAAACAGCTGCTGTGCAGATACTAAATAAAAAAATCGGTCGTTACGGGGAAACAAAACAGGTGTTATAAAGGCTGGATATATAAAACGTAAAAGGGCCAACATTGCTGTTGACCCCGTTACTTACTAACCCATTAAATTCTTCCACTAAATTACAATAATGGGGCAGATTCCAAAA
>SCVK01000435.1 GCA_004297075.1 Chitinophagaceae bacterium | reverse complement strand
GAACTCACGACCTTCCCGCTTCCAGCGGGATGCTCTATCGCAATTTGCATTGCAGTTCTATCTTACTTAACGCACTTATTTCAAAAAACGAGCCGTTAGTGAGAATCGAACTCACGACCTCATCCCTACCAAGGATGTGCTCTACCCCTGAGCTACAACGGCTTTTATCCAGTCAGGAGCCTGGAGTCAGGAGCCTGAAGTATACTGGAAATCCAGACTTCTAACTTCTGACCCGCAACTAACACTGGAGCGGAAGACGAGGGTCGAACTCGCGACCTATAGCTTGGAAGGCTATCGCTCTACCAATTGAGCTACTTCCGCTTAACTAATTATTAATTAAAAATTATTAATTAATAATTCAAAGAACTGTGGGCAGAGTAGGGTTCGAACCTACGTACTCGTGAGAGAACAGATTTACAGTCTGTCGCCTTTAACCACTCGGCCATCTGCCCGGTTTAGTCTGGAGTCTGGAGTTAGGAGTCTTGAGTTAATCTAACTAACTCCAGACTCCTAACTCCAGACTCCTAACTATTAAGAGCCGAAGATGGGACTCGAACCCGCGACCTGCTGATTACAAATCAGCTGCTCTACCAGCTGAGCTACTTCGGCGTACACTTGCTGTAATCGGGTGCAGCAGGAAGGCTAAAACCGGTGTTCCGGTATTCTCTTCCCTGTTTCCAGAATTACAAAACACAAAGAACTATCCCATTTTTTGGGATGGCAAAGGTAATGGAAAACTTAATTCAGCAAAATTTTGAAACGAAAATTTTCAGGCAGTTTTCAACATGGTTTTCAACCACCGGCATAAAAAGCCATTTTAAGGCAGGCTTAAATGGCTTTTCCGGGGGTTGGCGGGGGAGAAAAGTACCGTTACGGAATCGTGCGGAACCACCCGGTTGGCCAGCTCCATGCTATCGGAAAAAAGGCTGTCTCCTACCCTGAATTCATAACTGATCATCAGCCTGCCGGCCTTACCAGTACTGCGTTGGGTGATATGGGCCCTGGTTTGCGCCTGCTCCGCGGAACAGGCCAGCAAAAGGAGGAAAAGGAAAAAACTGAGGATCTTTTTCATGGTATTTATCTAATAAAAAAGGCTCCCTGTTTCGGCAGGGAGCCTTTTTTCGTTTTTACGCTGCTAATTTTTCTTTTTTTCGTTTTATCTGTGAAACAATTGATTCCATCGCGTTATCAAATGACTCTTCAAAAGACTTTGTTGACGCTTTTGCAAAAAAATCATGCTTGGGAATGTGTACGCTGATCTCCACAACTTTGTCTTTGATCGTATGCACCACATTGTCCAGTTTCAGGTAAACATCCACTTTCAGGATCTTGTCGTGAAAAGTAGTCAGCTTTTCAACTTTACGGTTTACATACTCAACCAATTTGTCGTCTGCGTCAAAATGCACAGTTTGAATGTTAACGTTCATGGCAACTCACGTTTAATCGGTGAAAAAATAATATTTAAAAGAACTTTTTACGATTGGCAGGAACCGGGATTTTACCCCCTTGTTTCTACTTACAAGTTACAACATCTTACTGCAATTAAAAAGAATTCAACGGGAATTTTACAGATTTATGATAGTCTTATGACGCTAGGCTTTGGGATGCGCTTTTTTGAAAACTTCTTTCAGTTTTTCGATGGTATTATGGGTATAGATCTGCGTGGCCGCCAGGCTGCTGTGCCCCAGCAATTCCTTTACTGCATTGAGTTCTGCGCCATTGTTCATTAAATGCGTGGCAAAACTGTGGCGCAGTATATGCGGACTTTTTTTCTGGATCGTGGTTACCTGCCCCAGGTACTGTTTCACAAATGCATATACCGATCGGGGATGCAGGGGTTTCCCTTTCTCCGTTACAAATACATTGGATACGCCGGGTTCCTTCACAGGCTTCTCCTGCACATATTCCTGCAGCTGCTGCAGCAGTTCTGCGGGCACCGGGATCACCCTTTCCTTGTTACCCTTACCCACCACTTTTACCTGCATCTGGGAGAGATCCAACTGTGATTCCTTGAGGTTGATCAGCTCGCTCAAACGCATACCGGTACTGTAAAACAATTGTAATACCAGGCGCTCGGTGCGCCCCTTCCAGTTATCAGCAAATTCCACATACTCAAAGAGGGTGGCCATGTCTTTCTGCTCTACAAACACCGGCAGGCGCTTATTCACCCGCGGGGCCGTTACCGTGGCCATGGGCGACTTTTCGAGCTGACCGGTCTTTAACTGGTATTTAAAGAAGGATTTGAGGGAAGAGATCTTACGGTTGATGCTTTTGGAGGAGATCTTCTCCTCTTTCAGCTCTGCGAGCCAGCTTCGCACGTACATGGCCGTGATCTGCTCAATGGCCGGCGCATCGAACTGGCTGGCCAGGTAGGCAAAAAACTGCTCCAGGTCGTTCTGGTACGACAATAACGTATGTTTCGAGTACCTTTTTTCAAACAAAAGGTAGTCGAGAAAAGCCTGTAACTGGGGATATTGCGGTATGGGCATAAAAAAAGTAGCCTAAAGTTACAAAACCACGGCTACTTAATATGATCAAGCTGGAAAGCAGGGATTATCCCTCGATCTTTCCGCTGGCTATATTCTGCTTGTAGATTGCTTTCAAAATCTGTCCGCGGCGAACTACGGATGGCTTTGTAAAGGCCTGGCGCTCTCTCAGTTGCAGCAAAGTTTTACTTTTTTCAAACTTTTTCTTGTACTTCTTGAGTGCCTTGTCGATGTTTTCACAATCTTTTGAATCGATGATAAGCATAGCTATTATACCTCCTCAGGTGTTTTTTAGGACGGCAAAGATAGGATTTGATTTGAAAATACCAAATATT
>SCVK01000109.1 GCA_004297075.1 Chitinophagaceae bacterium | reverse complement strand
TGGCATCATGGCTGGTATAATTGGGCACGGCAATCAGTAAACGGCCACCCGGGGCAAGAATAGCATGAAATTGCCGGAGATATCCCTGCAGATCGTGTACATGCTCCAGCACATGCCACATGGTGATGGCGTCAAAGCGGTTAGTGGGAAGAGAAAACAACTGATCGGGCGATGAGAGATCAAGTCCGTATTTATTTTTTGCGTTCTGCCTGGCCGTATCATCCGGCTCCAGTGCGGTAACATCCCAGCCTGCCAGCAACATGGTATAAGAGAAAGCACCAGTTCCGGCACCAACGTCCAGCAAAGTGCCGGTTTCTTTACCCGTTACTTCCTGTACCAGTCTGCGTTTGCTTTTGAGCGTATAATTTCTGACAAAGTGATAGAGGCGGTTTATCAATCCCTTTTCCGTATCTGAATGCGATACATAACTGGCAGATTGGTAATAAGTACCTATAGCAGCTAATACCGGAACCCGCTGGGTAAAACGACCCGTGCAGTCATCGCAGTGCCAGATCTCGAACTGCTCGCCTGAAACCGTATAGTCTTTGGCCGACAGGGCCGGATAAACCGCAGCAGAACCGCAAATGGGGCAATGAGAATAATTGATCAGTTCAGGCATAAGAATGGGGGAATCAGATATAATAATAGGCAAGTGCACCCAGGCCCAGGATCAGTAAAATAAGCGCATAATACCACCAGTAATCTTTGGGGGCCTCTGCCTCTTCCTCTTCCGTCAAAGCAGCGCCATCAACAGCTTCAATGCCTGCGATAGTTACCGGCGGCAACAGTTCCTGCAGATCGGTGGCCCTTTCGAACCGGATCTCATCATTGTCGGCAAGGAATAATGTGCCTACCCCCTTCCAGATAGCCGTTTTTCTCTCCTTTAGTTCTGCCTGTAATCTATTGGCAAATTCGAGATAATCGTGAATAGCGGCTGGTTCTTCCAGTCCCGTTTCGCGGGTGAGGAATTCAAAAAAAAGTTTATCGGTACCCGACTGGTATTTCTGTGTAAAATGAATCAGCGAACGGGGTGCCGATAAAAGCCCGGTATCATCCTGGTAAGCAGCGGGCTCTTTCTCCACATAAAAAAGACCTACCTGCGGCACTACCAGCTGGTGATGTAAAACAAGGTATTTATGCAGGATCTGGAACATGATGACGGTTAATTACCGGAACGAATATACAACTCCTCCCAAAACAGTAAAGCCCAGGGCGCTATATTGATTCCAGCGCTGGTAAGTGTTGTTCAGTACATTGTTCATCTGTAACCAGAGATTCAGTCGCGGCATCACCGTAAATTCAGCCCCCAGGTTGATATCAGCCACAGCCCCTGCCTTTTTTTCTTCCATGGTTTTGGTTCTGTAAGCATTGCCGTCCCAGAGATACAGATCGGCTTTCAACTGCAGGTCTTTCAGCAGTTTCCATTTTACCGAGCCGTTGGCTTCCAGGGGCAATAAACCCCAGGCTTTTTTATTAACTGTCAGCGAACTGTAATCAGTGAAACTAGCTCCTGCTGTAAAAGAAATATTTTCCTGCACCGTATAACTCATTTCGCCGTGTAAACGAACGGCTTTCATGTCGGGTTCATATACCACGTCAAAACTTTTGCCGTCGGTATTATTGTTGAGGAAAAGCGGCTGGTTGCTGAAACGCAGTAAAGAGGCTTTTACCTGGTAGGTAAAATGATCGCCCCCTGCGCCCCTGATGCCGGCATATTGTTCGGTGATCCTGGTATTCTGTAACCCGGTTAACGAGCCGATCCAGGGATTAAACCCGGCCAGCGAACGGAAAGTGTTTTTCTGGAAATAACCCACCCATCCGGCCTCGAGTACCAGGTTAATCTCCGTCATCTTGGCCTGCACCGTCAGATTGGGTAAAGCTGCAAACTGTTTGTTATCCCAGGAAGGTTGTACACCCAGGTTCAGTTTCAAAGTGGGTGTATTTACCTGGATGGAAGGATTGATATAATAGAGATTGTTCTTCAACACCAGTTCATTCGGTACCATAGGGAAACGGGCGGTTGACATATCGGCCGTGAGTCCCAGGTCAAACGCAAATTTTTCACCGAAAGCTTTGTTGATGGGCGCTTTCAGTTGTATACTGTTCTCGTGCGCCTCCGAATTATTAAAGAAACGGGACACTTTCAGTTGCGGATGATAGGTGATGCCGAAAGCATTGGCCTTTTTATTCTGCATACCGAGGTCTGCACCGATGCTGGAATATCTTTCCAGTAACTGGTCTTTCGGAAAACTGAGCGTGCTCGGTTCAAATCCGTAATGGTATTGCGTGGTGCTGCGATAATACGGATTGGCCGTCCATTCGTGTTCCGTAGCGGTATTAAATACAGAAATAACTTCCAGTCCCCATTTAGCTGCCTGTTGTGCATAGAGGTGCCCCGTAGATGTAAGAAAATCGGCCCGTACCTGGGTAATGGAGCGTTGACCATCACCAAAGGAGAAACCTGCTTCTGCGAGGTAGGTACTGAAATTACCAGCCCCTACTTTGATATACTGGTGGTTTTCCCATTCGTAGCCCGAATCAATACCGAGTGCCAATGGTTTGATAGGAACCGGCTGGTAGGAAAAAAACAGGTTCTGCGAAGGAATGGTATAACTCACCGGCATGCGGGAAGAATCTATGACCGGTGTGGCCGCCGTAAAATTCACTTTGGCCGCATTTTTCAGATAGGGTTTAAAAGCCGAGGTAATGGTAACCACTTTGGGTGAAGAGGTATCACCCAGCCCCTCTTTGGATAATTGCGACGACAGCTCCTCCGTTTTTTGTGCAACTGGTTGGGCTGATTTGGCGGCAGGCTTAACCGTAGCCGTTTTGCGGCTGGCCTTTTTCTTTTTGGGGGTCGTTTTCTGCGTACGGGCTTTTTGGCGGGTCTTCTTTTTCTGTGCCTGCACAGAACCCACTGCAAAAGCTGCCAGCAAAAAGATCACTATCGTTCTGATAATATGTTTCATGTAGGGGTCTGCTTTACTGTTGTTCAACTTGGTTGGTTTTTACTTTCTCTGCCAGTACTTTATCCAGTTTCTGTTGTGCTTCTGTTTTCAGTTCGGCTATTGTGGCATTCTCTACAATACTTTTAAAAGTGGCTTCTGCATTAAACCAGTCTTTCTGCTGTACAAACACATCGCCCAGCAGAATATAACTGCGGGTTACCCAATGATCATACGAACCCATTTTTTTGATCACATCAAAAGCCGCTTTTTCCGCTTCTGCCAGTTTGTTCTGTTGCAACAGGATCTCTGCTATCCGATACTGTGCTTCTGCCGCATATTCCGATTTACCGGCAGCGATCACCTGTTTGTAAGCGCCAATGGCGGGTTCTGCTTCATTGCCCAACTGGTGGTTCTTGGCCACTACCATACTGGCCATCATACGGTCGTCTGTAGCGATCCCTTTCTCCAGTAATAACTCTGCTGCATTGGTGGCTGCTTCCTTCCATGACTGCGCTTTAAACTGGCAGCGTAACAGGCCCCGCATGGCTTCCAGCCGGTTCTCCTGCTGGGTAGCGATGGATTTGAGCTGGGCAAAATAGGTAGTGGCATTGGGATAGTCTTTCAGATCAAAATAATAGATCCTGGCAGCCTGTAATGTACTTCGCTCGGCATATTTGTTCTGCGAACGATCGGCCACCGCTTTGTAAAAAGGCAGTGCTTCTGTATTGGCTTTGTTGTTGATCAGCATTTCTGCTAATAGGTAATTGGCTTCGAGTGAATACTTTCCTTCCGGAAATTTAGCCAGATAAGCAGCAAAACCGGTTTTGGCTGCGGCCAGGTCTTTGGCCTCGTAGCGCAGCATATATGAACGGAATGTAAGCGAATCTTCTTCTGTATCAGTAATAGGTTTGCCATTCTGTTTCATGAAAGCCGCAAAATCGCCGGGTTGCTGGTTCTCTACAAAAATGTTGCGGATATAATCGAT
>SCVK01000486.1 GCA_004297075.1 Chitinophagaceae bacterium | reverse complement strand
CTGCCGTTATTCAATCCCACCTTTGATCTTCCAGGCAATTACGTCATCACACATCAATCCATCAACGGACCCTGTATGGATACCTATTCCACCAACATCACGGTGACACCGGGTATTTCAACGGCCATCAGCACTTCCGCCGGAGGCTGTGGGTCTTTATCCAATACAGGATCGGCGACTGTTGCCGTTACATCCGCCAGCGCAGGCGTTAGCTACAGCTGGGCTCCTACAGGAGGAAACGGCCCCAGTGCCTCAGGACTTTTGTTTAATACAACCTATTCCGTAACCCTCTCCGATGGTGGCTGCACCATCACAAAAACGCTGCAGGTCACCAATAATCTGGCTCCGGTCATCAGCTCTTTCAGCGTAACGCCTCCGGCCTGCAGCGGGCAAGCCAACGGGCAGGTAGCCGTGAATCTCAGTGGCGGAAACCAGCCTTTCAGCTATACCTGGACTCCCGGAATCTCTCAGCATACGCAAACGATTACCGGTATCGGGCCAGGAACCTATTCGGTTTTTGTATTGGATAATAATGGCTGTTCCACCTCAGGAACGGTGAGTGTAACGCAGCCTTCTTTGCTGTCGTTGAGTTCCCCGGGCAATGCCACGATTTGTGCAGGAAACTCTGCCAACCTTTCGGCAGCTGCAAGCGGAGGAACAAGTCCTTATACCTACACCTGGAATCCCGGGGCCATCAGTGGGAGCTCGGTGAGCGTCAATCCGGCGTCCACCACGCAATACACATGTACAGTGACCGATGCCAATGGCTGTACACAAAGCCGTACGGCAGATGTGCAGGTAACTTTGCCCTTCACTGCTTCGGTGACGGTGCAAAATCTCTGTGTAGGCGATTCTGTTGTTCTGAGTCCTGTGATCACAAGTCTGGGCACAGGCGGGCCTTATACGTATTTGTGGGGCAATGGCTCTACGGCATCGAGCATCACGGCGCATGCTGCTGCTAATCCCGGGATAACTCTCTATAGCCTGAATATATCGGATGGCTGCAATCCAAC
>SCVK01000108.1 GCA_004297075.1 Chitinophagaceae bacterium | reverse complement strand
GCTCAATCAAATATTACTCTTGAATATTTACCCGTATATAAAGATTCATTGGGAATAAATAAAATAGGAGAGATACCTCAAAAGTCGCCCTTGTTTCTTCTAAAACCAGGTGGGCAATTTACTTTTTTTGCATACGGGAATTCAACGCTTGGTTATGTGTCTAAGGTACATTTGGATTTCAATAAATATGTTGTACGAGGATTAAATTATAATAATCTTGATTGGAAAATTAAAGAGGCAAAACGGTTAGAAGATATTTATAATCGGAATGTTGATTCTATCGCGAGACAAGATTCGGTAAGACGAAGATTAGAAGCGATTGCGTCTCTGAATAAAGGATTGCGAGATGGTATTCATGTAGTTGATTTTACGCTAATTGATGAAGATTATAAAGTCGGGTTCAGCGTTACAGTTTCTAATTACTTTAAGAAAACTATTAAATATATTTATTTTACTATAGCTGGATTTAATGATGTTAAGGATGTCGAGGCAACAAAAATTTTCAAAGGAGTAGGTCCGATAAGTTTTATTTCAGCTGGAACCTACTCTTTTGAGGACGCATTCTATTCTAAAGTTATTACAAGTCTTAAAATCACGAAAATATCTATAGAATTCACTGATGGGAGTAAAAAAAATCTAATAGGCCCAGAATTAAAGAGGACTTTGGTTTATGATGACTGATTAAATGGATTATTGGAAGTGCCCTAAGGGTGTTCAATGAAATAATCTTGGATATTGAAATTTCATTTTGCTAATTCGCACCTTAATAGTGGATTTGAAAAAAGCCGCTGAATTTCTTCAGCGGCTTTGTGCCCAGAACAGGAATCGAACCTGCACTACCTTGCGATAACCAGATTTTGAGTCTAGCGCGTCTACCAGTTCCGCCATCTGGGCTTTTTAGGCTTAACGCCCAACGCTTAACGCGTTCTGCGTTCTGCGTTCTGCGTTCTGCGTTCTGCGTTCTGCGTTCTGCGTTAAGAGAGGTGCAATATTACTGTATCGGAGAATATTGGCCAAATATTTAGGGTACTCCCTACACAGTCGCTAAACTGCGTCTTTGCGCCTTGGCGAGCCCATTTTCACGCAAAGGCGCAAAGGCGCGGTGGGAGGGGTTATTTGAGGCCCGCCAAAAGCCGGTCAAGGTATTTTTTGCGGAAATAGTACTCTTTTACTTGCAGCAGTTCTTCTTTGGTAGTAACACCTTCCTGATAATCTGCCACAATTTTTGCCACAGGTTCATAAATTGCTTGTTGAAATTGGTGAATGGTTTGGGTAAGCCTGTCTATATCCGCCTGTTCCGATACATCAAGTGCCTGTTCGTTCAGGTCCATCACTTCCATCAGAAACCCGGGCGATAGCTGGTATTTTTCCTCTTCCTCCAGCAAACCCTTCAGCTGCAGCACATATTTCAGGGTCTCATCCGGGTGCTGAAACACCTTCCAGGCCATATTCACCTGCGAGGCTTTCTCGAGCGCTTCGGCCTGTTCTTCCTCCGTTCCCTGTCCATGAAAATCCGGATGATATAAGCGGCTCAGCTCATAAAATTTCGCCTTCACCGCAGCAGGATCTGGTTGGAGGGAGAGGGGGAGGTGGTAGAGTTCGAAATAATTCATGATGGTGAATGGTGAATGGTGAATGGTGAATGGTGAATTGTGAATGGGTTACGGTAATCTTTATAGGATAATTGATAGAGCGATAGAGCCTGTGTGAGTTCATTCCCGTGCATAGTCCAGAAACATTGACCATTGACCATTGCCAATTGCCAATTGACGTCTCACCCCCATGCCTTATCTTGCACAAAATTACTACAATGCTTGTCATCGGGCTTATTAGAGAGGGAAAAGTTCCGGCCGATAACCGGGTGGCACTAACGCCGGCACAGTGTAAATGGCTGCTGAAACATTACCCGGAAGTGCGGATCCTGGTACAAAGCTCGCCCAACCGCTGTTTTACCGATGCAGAATATGCCCATGCGGGGATCGATGTGGTAGAAGACCTCTCGGCCTGTAACCTCTTACTCGGCATCAAGGAAGTGCCCGTGAGCCAGTTGCTGGCCGATAAAACCTACCTGTTTTTCTCGCATACCAAGAAAAAACAAGCCTATAACCAGGCATTGATGCATGCCATGATGGATAAAAACATCACGTTGATCGATTATGAGTGCCTGGAGCATGCAGATGGTCAACGCATCATCGGTTTTGGATTTTTTGCCGGTATTGTGGGGGCGCATAACGGCATTATGGCCTATGGTAACCGCACAGGTGCATTTCATCTCGGCAGGGTGGGAGAAGTGAAGGATTACCGCGAACTGATCCATACCTATTTCGGATTGAAATTACCCAAAGTAAAGATCGCGATCACCGGCAGTGGCCGTGTGGCGCATGGCATACTGGAGATCATGACCCTGATGGATGTGCAGGATGTAGAACCGGGCGAATACCTTTCCCGCAATTTTGAGTATCCGGTATATGTGCATCTGAAAGGGGCGGATCTCTATCGGCATAAAGAAAACGGCACTTATAACCGCGAACATTTTCATACCCATGCGGATGAATACGATTGTTTGTTTGAGCAATACTGTGCACACACTGATATTTTAATGAATGGCATTTACTGGGAGCCCAGTATGCCCCGCCTGTTCTCGATGGAAACAATGCTGCGGCAGGATTTCCGCATACAGAGTATTGCCGATATCACCGATGATAAAAACGGAAGTGTGCCCTGTAACCTCGGCGATGCCACGATCGATGTGCCGATATATGGCGTGAATAAAATTACGGGTGAAAAAACAGAACCTTATTTGCCCGGCAGTATCGATATAATGGCCGTTGGTAACCTGCCCAACGAATTACCCCGCGATGCCAGCCGGTATTTTGGGGAACAACTGATCAAATACGTGCTCGAAGACCTCTACAAAGGCGGCAGCGATGCCATTGAAAGGGCCAAAATACTGGAGGAGGGAAAACTGACTGCGGCATTCGACTACCTCTCAGACTATGCGGCACACTAACCAAGAAGCTCTCTCTGCGAACCCTCTAAAAACTCCGCGGCTCTGCGGTGAGTGCAAACTACATTCAACCGCAGAGCCGCGGAGAACAGGGAGTTTGCGCAGAGAGTTATTACCACCTCAAGGCAAGATAAGCGTCTCTAACCCTTCAGATAATACTCCCTCAACAAATCACTAAACTCCACCTGACTGCGGCATTCGACTACCTCTCAGACTATGCGGCACATTAACCAGGAAGCTCTCTCTGCGAAACCTCTAAAAACTCCGCGGCTCTGCGGTGAGTGCAAACTACATTCAACCGCAGAGCCGCGGAGAACAGGGAGTTTGCGCAGAGAGGTATTTGCACCATACCAGCATGATAACAGCCCTCATTTTAGATAATACTCCCTCAACAAATCACTAAACTCGACACTGTATATTTCCCCTTCCCGGATGGTAAGGGATCTTTGCAATGGCGTTACGGCTCTTCTTCCCAACCATAACATCGCCCTGAAATAGGCATGTTTGGGCGTTTGTCGCACTGCCACTTCTTCCTCCAGAAAAAATCCCGCCTGTAAAGCCTGTTGCACAAAAACTTCTTTACGATGATAGGGGAGCAGCACCGCCAGTTTACCTTCTTCTGAGAGGTAGTGTGAACAGGCCGTTAATAATTCCGTAAAAGAAAGTGCCTCACTATGTAGTGCCAGGTTGCGCTGGCTATCGGGGCTTTTCAGGTCGTTCTCAAAAAAAGGCGGGTTGGTAATGATGCAGTCATATTTTTTACCGAGGTGCAGTTTAGTAATATCGCCGGTAATTACCTGCAATCTTTCGCGCCAGGGCGAAGTTTCAAAATTTTCTGCCGCCTGTTCGGCGGCTTTTTCGTCCAGTTCCACCGCATCTATCCGGTGGTTACCCTGTTGTGCCAGCATCAGGCTCAGTAAACCGGTGCCTGTGCCGATATCGAGTACGCTGCCATCCGTTAAGGGCGGTTGGGCGGCTTTGCGGCCTGCCCAGGCACCAAACAGGCAGGCGTCTGTACACACTTTCATGGCACATCGTTCCTGGTGTATGGTAAACTGCTTGAACCGGAAATAGCTGTTGGACATGCCACAAAGTTAATCATGTTTTACCCCGGATGATGGTCATTTGCGGGCAGACGTTTATCTTAGTAAGCAACTTACCACCACTGCATGGACCTTTTCAG
>SCVK01000107.1 GCA_004297075.1 Chitinophagaceae bacterium | reverse complement strand
GTTCGGTGGAATGGTAGCGTAACCCTGCTCGCCGTAAGCAGTAGCTGCAGGTAAGATCGCACGAAAAATGGTTCCCTCCCCTACCCGGAACAATACATCGCGGAGACCGGGGATCATTTCGCCGGCAAGGGCCATATAGGATGATTTGGTTTTGTTATAATCGTCTACCACAGTTCCATCGGGTAAGGTACAGATCACGTTCACTACTAAGGTGTCTTTGGCAGAGGGGCGCATGCCGGTTCCGGCTTTAGTTACGGCATACATAACACCGCTGGCCAATTGGGTAAAGCCTTTTTCGGTTTTTGCTTTCTCGAATAAAGCCACTTCGAGCTGGCGGTTACGCTGCAACTGGTAAGTTCGCTGGTATGCGAGCAAACGATCCTGTGTAGTGGCAGGGTTTACTTCCAACTTGCGGTTGTTCAGAACATCATCAATGGCTTTTTTAAAGCGGGCCTGGTCGTTTACCACAAATCCTGTTTTGGCAAACAACTGTTGCATCATATACACGCCGAGGCTGTATTGAATGGTATCTTCTACCGGGTTAGACTTGGCTTTGGGAGCTGGTTTTTGCGCAAAACCGGCTGATACCAGCAGGAGAAAAGCAGTAGAAAGTACAATGATCTTTTTCATGTGTAAAATATTTGTTTTTAGCGTTGGGCAAAGATAAAATAAGATAGCCCCCCTTACGGAAAAGCAAGGTTAATTAAGGTTAAAGAAAACACTGCAGGTATGGTATTGCTGCAACAGATGGGCCTTACCGGGAGATGGCTGGCTATTTCTGGCCCTGAATCTCTATTAATTCTACCAGTATCAGCAGCGCGCTGTTGGGCGGAATCCGGTTATTCCCTTTTTCGCCGTACCCGAGTGAGGCCGGAATAAATGCCTGCCATCTGGAACCCACCGGCATTAACTGTAGTACTTCATTCAATCCGGGAATTAAAGTGGCCGGGGTGGTTTTTACGGGCTGATTGGTTACAAACGTATTTTCGAAAACCCTGCCATCGGGTAAAGTGCCTTTGTAATGGATGAGTACTGAATCTGTTTCATTCGGCTTTGGGCCTTTGCCTGGATTGATGATGGTGTATTGTACACCGCTGGGGAGTTTGCCTACCCCGGGCTTGTCTTTGAGCAAGTCAAACAATTCCTTTTCGAGCGCTTTGCTTTTTTGTAACTGAACATTTGTTTGGTAATCAGCGATCAATGGATAAACCAAACTGTCTTTGATCAGTCGGGGGTTGTTCCTGTAACGATCATTCAATCCGGACAAAAAATAATCAAGGTTAAGTGTGGTAAACCCACCCTTTGCCAGGTACTCTCCTATGTAAACACCCAACGCATACTGAACAGAGTCTGCTGCATTCCTGAGTTGTAAAGGTGCAGCTGCTGGCCTGGCTGCCTTTTTTGTAACCGTTTTTTGCGCATACATTTTCTCACCCAGAAAACTGGTGGATAACCACAGTATTATGAAAAGAATAAACCGCATTTACTGAAATTAATGTAAAGATTGTAAAAAGTTGTATCGGATTGCAAAGGCTCAATTTACAAACGAACTCGTTTACCCGAGCCTTTAGCATCCGGATTATTCTCAAACATTATTTTCTAACAGATCTCACATCCAGAAGTGTTATATCAACAATAAGGGTACTGTTGGCGGGTACCAATGTGCTCCCTTTTTCGCCATAAGCAAGTTTTGATGGAATGTATAACTTCCATCTGTCGCCAACCCCCATCATCGGAATGGTTTGCGCGATTCCTGGAATAAGCGAAGACACTTTACCCGAAACAGGTTGCTTTTTCAGGTAGGTATCTTCGAAAACCGTTCCGTCGGGAGTAGTTCCTTTAATATGAATAACAACTGTATCGCTTTGTGAAGGATGTACCCCCTCTCCTGTATTTGCAATAAAATAACGCACACCGCTGGGTAACATTCCCAAACCAGGCTGATCTTTCAAAGAATTGAATATTTTTTCTTCTGTCTTTATGCCAATTTCTTTTTGCGATAGCTGCTGAAGTCCTACTACCAGTTTCACTATCATAGAGTCCGGGAGCAAACCCTGCAAATTTCTGAATTTATCATCCATCCCTTTTAAAAAAAGGGATGGATTACTGATGGCAAATCCATTATCGTTTACCCATTTGGCCAGGTACGCACCTATGGCATATTGCAGGGTATCAGAAAGGTTAGACAGTTTCAGTGAAGCAGTTTCCGGTGTTACCTGCTTTTTTGCTTCTGTTTTTTGTGCAATGATCCCATTATGGCAAAGCATGATAAGCAGCAGATAAATCAGTTTTTTCTTCATATCCGGATAAAATATTCAACAGCATGAAGATAAGCACAAATTCCCGGGGAAGAAGAAGGGCCTCTTTATTTTAACAACGCTTCTGTGACTCATTTTTATGCCCGCAGGCAACACTAGGTATTCCCGCATCAGGCATTAACCAGGTATAGGGGATCATTTTACGAAAATCAGAATTGGTTAATATAGTAAACCAAGGGGCATGCTCGTGCGATAAGGATAGAAACTCACAATAGCAGTTCTGGTGGCATCATTACCATTCGCCGTTTGTTGCTTGGAAACGTTACCTGTTGCACCGGCTGTGGTTTTAATCAAATGGGCAAAAGTGCAGCTATTATCTGTTCCTTGGGTATTCCGGTATTGCGCCGAGCCGGTTACTGCCCATCCGGTTCCTGATACATCAATCATATTACCCCATGCATTATCATCTGCCGTAAACCAGGAGGCAAGGGTTAATGTATTGTTATGCGTTGTGGTAACACCTGCTCTGGTAATGGTTGCCGCAGCGGCTGCAGCGGTAGATACCTGATTCACCGAAACAGCCCAAGAATACCCCCTGGAAGGAGGCCTGAACACATGCATAACAACCGTATTGGTAGAAGAAGCTGTCATGGCAACAGAAGGATTTGTACTCCAGGTACCATTGAACCTGCACCAGAAAATTCTGGGCGACACATTCGTAGTACCTGTTAAAACAGGTAATAGATTCCATGTTTGTCCTCCGGTAGCGCTTACGGTTAAAGTGATACTGGAAGCCCTTCTCAATCCAATCATCAGCACAAGGTCACCCTCTTTCATAGCAGCAGGTGGCGTAACCGCTACAGTAGCAGCCCCCAAAGCTCCATTATCTGTCGGGTTAGAGGAGCTGCCAAAATACGTTATCACCTGACCGGTAGAAATAAGCGGGCAAAAAAGTAAAATGAAAATACAATACCTGATAGTTAGTAATTTCTTACAAACCTACCTGGCGGGTATTAAAGAGGAATTAGAGGTACGTTAGAAAGTAATTAATATCTCCGTAGATATGAATTACCAGTTGTGGTGAACAGTTTTTTAACAAACTATCAGTAATAATTTCCTAATGGCATATTACGGCCACGTTCAAAGAAGGTGATGATTTGGGTGGTTCCCAGATCGCCTCCCAATGTGGCCTGATTTTTACTTACATTATTGGTGGCACCTGAAGTTGTTTTAATCGTATAAGCGAAAGTGCAACTATTATCCGTTCCATTCGTGTTTCTATACTGCGCAGAACCCAACACCACCCAGCCCGTTCCGGCTAATGTTCCCCAGGTATTGTCATCAGCTGTAAACCAGGAAGCAATGGTGACCGTGCTCGCATTCCGTGTTGTTCGCCCTGTAATCGTAACTGTAAAAGGGCTGGCGGGAGCAGTAAAATCCAATTCTGTTCTTGCTGCTTCTATGCCCCAGAAATTACTCGATTTGGTAGGCCTGAACGCATGCATTACAACAGTAGTGGCCGTTAAATTTGCAAAAGAAACAGAGGGGTTAGCTGCCCAGGTTCCGTTAAATCTGCACCAGAAAAGTCTGGATCCGATATTGGTGTTACTGATCTGGGTTTCGGTATACCATTCCTGTCCGCCCGTTACCGAAATGGCCATGACAGCAGTCGTATTTCTGACGGTAGACACAATAACAACAAGATCACCGGCTACTAAACCGGCCACAGGTGTTACAGCCACAGGCGAGGGACCACCTAAAGTAGCAGCAACTGCATCTGTCGGATTTGAAGCACTACCCACGTAGGTAATCTGTGCCTGTAAGCCGAGTGGAAAAATCAATATAAGAATGAGCAAGTACTTGATAACAAGGGCATTTACTCAAATATACTCAGATTAGAATAAGATTAGAATAAGATTAGAATTAAATTAGAATTAAATTAGAAAACACCATAACAAATTGATTATAAGTAAAATAAACATACTTATAATAATCATTTTAATTAATAAAGAAGAATAGGAAATTAATTGAGCAAATGAGGCAGCATGCCACGTCGGGCAACATATACTTCTACTCCAAGAGTTACCCAGGGATTACTACCGGAAGCCGTAAAAGTGTAGGGGCCCGCTGAAGTTAACCCGCCATTTCTGCGGGCAGTAGTAAAGTTGGTAGTAGGGGTATTATAGGTTAAGTCAACTGATTCTGTCCACCCTGCAGGAGGTGTAGATGCATTGGCCCCCCTGGTACCACCCCACCCGATCACGTATCCGTTACTTGATTCGGGGGTTGACGCAAACGTAAAAGCAGGAGATGCACTGGTGGTAGTTGCCGTATTGATTAACGATTGACGTATAGGATTAGCCCGGAATCTATTGTAGTTGGTAAAAGTATGTACAGACATCTGGCATCCGGTGGCAGCATCGCCTGTACAGGTAAAAGTAATGACGGACGCACTTACAGTTGAGGGAACTTTTGCCCAGAAAATATAATAGGAATTGGTACCCACCAATTGTGCCTTTTCCAGTGTCCAGGTTAAAACGGTACCCGTATTGGTAACAGCGGGTGAAGCAGGATTGGTTGCTGTAGCATATACCATCAATACCAATAAAGAATTAGCAGTGGGTGTAAATGAAGCCATAGAATAGGTAGTTACATTACTAGTGCTCGTTGATCCGGCCACAGGACTTGTTACAACCACTTGTGCGGCGGCCAGCAATGGAAGCAGACAAATAATTGAAAAAAGTTTTTTCATCTTATTGTACATTATCTACCCTTGATACCAGATCCCATGTGGAAGTATTGCTATTATACAGGAACCCTAAGTACATGGTTGTATTGATAACAGTAGTAGTTGGGAAAGGAATATCGGTACTGGCATTAAATATTGCATTAAAAGTAATTGTTCTGGCTGTTCCATTGTCTTTGATCCGGATAATCAGTGGCTGTCCGTCAGTTGGTGTACCTGTTGGGGCATTAAAGGTAACATTACCTGCCAATGCTGTCAGTGCATATTCATCAAAACTATCTGAGTTGATGGTTACACTGGTAACAGAAGCATTAGAAGAAACCCGCCTGGTGATCCGTTTGTTGGTGAAAGTTTCAGTTCCAGCCAGCGTAGCCAATGTTCCTGTTGTAGGCAGTGTTACATTGGTAGAAGCCGTTGTGGTCAGTGTTAAAGGGAATGCTCCAGCAGTAGTGAAAGCGCCTGCCGTATTAATATCGCCACCTAAAGTGATGGTATTTGAATTATTTACGCCGGTACCGCCATTTGCAGCAGGCAGGATACCAGTTACATGGGTAGTTAAATCGATCTTACCCCAGGCAGGTGCTGTACCTACTCCACCGGAGATCAAGGCATTACCTGTAGCTACACCGGCCAGTTTTGACAAGGCAGAACTACTGCTCGCATACAGGAGATCACCGATGGTATAACTTGTTTGACCTGTTCCACCATTTGCAGCAGCAATAGCTGTACCATTCCATACACCTGTTGTAATGGCTCCTATGCTTACAAGTGACGACATAGTGGTAACATTAGGCTGGGAAGCCGTACCCAATACACCGTTCAGTGTAGTTGCATTTACAGTTGTTGTACTAACCGTGCCCGCTGTAACGGTGCCTGATACATTCAATGAACCAAGTGTACCGAGAGAAGTAATATTTGTTTGTGCCGCTGTTTGCAGTGTACCGGTTAAATTAGTAGCTGATACGTTGGTTAGTCCGGATATGGTTGATGGCAGAGAAAGTGTTACGGCTCCGGTACTTGCAGAAGCTGTAATCTGGTTGGCGGTTCCTGTTATAGAAGTAACTGCACCAGCAGAAGTGAGATAGGTATTGGCATCCACACTACCATCTGCTTTCAGGAACTGAGAAGCAGTACCTCCACTTTTAACGATAGAACCGGCAGTAACCGCCCCCGTTACGCCAAGGCTGCTTAATGTTCCTACAGAAGTAATATTAGGCTGAGCCGAAGTGGTAATAGTTCCACCCAAAGTAGTACCGGTAATTGCCCCGGATGCCAGAACTGAGGAAGGTGTTATGGCTCCTAAGGTAAGTGTTATAGCAGGGGTAGTTGTTGCATTGGCAACAGATCCACTAACCCCATTGGCAGTGTTTACAGATACTGAAGTAACGCCACCAGCTGCAATAGATGCCCATGTATTATCGCCTCTCAAATACGTAGTTGAACTTGCTGTACCACTGGCTGATAAATTACTGATACCCACAATACCGTTTGCCAGCGTACCACTATAAGTGCCGCCCTGGATAATTCCAGATACACTTAAACTGCTGAGTTGTCCAAGGCTGGTAATATTCGGTTGTGCCGCCGTTTGAAGGGTTCCATTCAGGTTGGCTGCACTAACCGTTCCGGTTGCTGTCAGATTGGCAATATTGGCCAGACTGGTAATGCTGTTCTGTGCAGTTGTACTTAATGCGCCATTTAATGTGCCGGCTGAAACCGTTCCTGACACTGTAATGGCAGTTAGATTAGCTAAACTGGTAATACTATTCAAGGCTGTGGCAGAAAGTGTTCCACTCAGTGTTCCTGCATTAACAGCACCGGTTACCTGTATACTTCCTGTTTGCATGGCAGATGCTACAATCAGTTGCAGTTTTCCACCCGCTTTAACAGATGGGGT
>SCVK01000106.1 GCA_004297075.1 Chitinophagaceae bacterium | reverse complement strand
GAACAAACCTACCGAAGCAAAACAGATCAATCCAATAGATACATTGGCCATTTTGATACTGGCATAAAATAAAACCCAGTGTAAGGCAATCAGTGTACCAATACCCAATAAGCGCCATACTGTAGCTGCTGCCACAAAACCGAGTTGTTTTTTCCAGGAGAGCCAGGCATACAGGGTAACCACGGTAATAGCGATGCGGTACCAGGTCAGTAACCCCTCGTTTAAACCGATCAGTTTACCGAGTATCCCGGTAAAGCCGGCGAGGAAAACAGCGATATGTAATTTGATCAAAGCCTGTTTCATGACTTCAAAGAACGCAAATATTCATGGGATCAACACCTGTGTTGCAACTTCAGGAGAAAATAAAATCATTGAGTTATTCAGGAGAAAGAAACAGCAGATCCCCTATGCGGGTCAGGAATTTTTTACTTTGTTGCGATAGTTCTGAAACAGGCTTTTCCATTGGATCTGCAGTACACCCAATACACCTTCTTTGATAATGCCTTTGCTCATTTTGCTAACGCCTATCTTGCGATCGATAAAAGTGATGGGCACTTCCTTGATTTTGAAACCCAGTTTCCAGGCGGCAAACTTCATTTCTATCTGGAAAGCATATCCAACAAACTGGATCATATCAAAATTGATCGCTTCGAGTACTTTTCTGGAGTAACAGAGAAAACCGGCTGTAGGATCGTTCACCGGCATCCAGGTAAGTATTTTGGTGTACAAAGCTCCACCGCGTGAATACAGTTGCCTGTCCCAGGGCCAGTTCTCCGTTTTACCTCCCGGCACATAACGACTGCCCACGGCCACATCGGCCCCTTCTTCTTTACAGGCATGATAAAGTCTTTCAAGATCGGCCGGGTTATGAGAGAAATCAGCATCCATCTCAAAAATGTATTGATAGCCTTTGGCCAGACTCCATTTGAACCCGTGGATATAGGCAGTGCCCAATCCTAATTTACCTTTTCTTTCTTCGAGAAATAATTGATCGGGATAAACAGCCATCATGCTGCGTACAATAGCAGCAGTTCCATCAGGCGAGCCATCATCAATCACCAACACATGGTAACCTTTCCCCAGCGCAAATACTGCGGTAATGATAGAAGAAATATTCTCCTTCTCATTATACGTAGGTATGATGACAATTTTTTCCAGAGGAATGGGGGTATGAATTGAAGGCCTAAGTTACGATTTTACCGATTGTCGGATATTAATTTTTATTATAGGAAAAAATCCCATGTCATCAGGGTTTCTTCACCAGGGTCCGGTTCAGTATTTCAGTGAGTTTCTGCTTGGTATTCATGGCAAAATCTCCCTTCATCATCCAGTCGTAATATTGCGGCTCTTCTTTCAGCACCTGCACAACGGGTTTACCCTTGTGTTTGCCGAAATTGAATATTTCGATGCCTTTGTCTTTGATAAAACGACGGGCAAAATCAACAATATCATCTTCGCCGGTAAACTTCACAATACTTTCTACTGTATTTCCGATCTGGGGATACCGTTCTACCTGTGCTTCCAATACTTCCCATGTGGCAGTAGCATCCACTTCGGCACTATGGGCACCATCCAGCGATTTCTGACAATAAAATTTATAGGCGGCACTCAGGGTTCGCTGTTCCATCATGTGAAACACTTTCTGCACATCTACCAGTTTGCGGCCATCAATATTAAATTCCATACCAATACGGAGAAACTCTTCGATCAGCATGGGTATATCAAAACGGTTGCTGTTATACCCTCCCAGGTCGCAGTTCTCCATGAATTGTTTCAATTCATTGGCGGCCTGTTTAAACGTAGGGGCATCTTTTACCATTTCATCGGTGATACCATGTATATCACTGGATGCCTGCGGAATGGGCATTTCCGGGTTGATCAGTTTTCGCTTCACCTGTTGTGTACCATCAGGCAGTATTTTCACGATCGCGATCTCTACAATACGGTCGGCACTGATGTTGATTCCGGTTGTTTCCAGATCAAC
>SCVK01000485.1 GCA_004297075.1 Chitinophagaceae bacterium | reverse complement strand
GGCCGCGCGTGCTAGGTCAAGAAACGGACCGATAGTGATGGAATAACAGGGAGCTTCCGTTTGATGCGTACCAAAAGCCTGCTGCTCGCCGCCTGCCTCTCGCTCGCGCCTTTGACGGCCCCCGCCGCCTTGGCGCAGGACGTGACCGGCTCGGGCGTCGTCCCCGGCAGTGTCGCCAACAGCGCCGAGCGCCCGATCGGCTTCGCCGCGAGCGCCCCCGCCAAGGGCGTACTGGTGGTGCTGATGGCCGATGCAACGCTGCCAGCGCTCGACGCGGTCGGCGTCGGCGCGGGCGAACGCGCCGCGATTGAGGCGGCGATCGTCAATGCCAAATTCGACGGCAAGGCCAACGCCACGCTGTCGCTGCGTGGGATCGGCGCGCACAGCCGCATCCTGCTCGTCGGCACCGGCGCGGCGCCCGCGATGCTCGCGCTCGCCGAGGCGAGCGGCAAGGCGGCGCAGGAACTCAAGTCCGACGCGCAGCCGGTGACGCTGACCGGCGCGTTCACCGGCGCGCAGGGCGCCGAGGCGGGCTATGGCTTTGCGCTCGGCCAGTACCGCTTCGACCGCTACAAGACCGTCGACCGCAAGGCGCCCCCCGCCGACGCGGTGACGATCGTCGGCGGCGACAGCGCCGCCGCCGGATCGGCCTTCGCCGCGCGCTGGCGGCCGCTCGCCGATGGCGTGCGCCTGTCGCGCGACCTCGCCAACGAACCCGCCAATGTCGTCTATCCCGAAAGCTTCGTCGCCGAGGTGCGCCAGGCCTTTGCCGGCGTCCCCGGGGTGACGATCGAGGTACTCGACGAGGCGGCGATGCGACGGCTCGGCATGGGCACGCTCGTCGGGGTCGGCCAGGGCAGTCCGCGCGGCTCGCGCCTGCTCGCGGTGCGCTATCGCGGCGCTGGCTCCGACGCCGCGCCGCTCGCCTTCGTCGGCAAGGGCATCACTTTTGACTCCGGCGGCATCTCGCTCAAACCCGGC
>SCVK01000484.1 GCA_004297075.1 Chitinophagaceae bacterium | reverse complement strand
CCGGGCGTCGTGCCCTATCTCGAGGAGCCGAAAGACCTGCCGCTGGAAACCCCGCTGGACCTGCCCGTGGCCACGCTATCGAGCGGCGGTGACGTGGTGAGCGGTTCAGGCTGGGACCGCATCAGCGCCGACATGGTCGACATGGAAACTTACGCCGTCGCCCGCGCCGCGCGGACGTTTGGCATACCGCTCATCGGCCTGTGCGGCGTGTCGGATGGCCCCGGCGAACTTGCGGGTGCGCACGATTGGCACAAGCTGCTGGGCTATCTCGATGGGGAATTGGCCAAAGCGGTGGACCTGCTGGCAGAACACTTCGCCTGACCTCACCCCATCGTCGCCCCGGGCTTGACCCGGGGTTGGGCTTTTTCAGGCGCGCGATGAAGAACAAGCCTTGGCCCGGATCAAGTCCGGGCCGACGATGTTTTGGGTGGTGTCAAAATCAAAGGCTGAGGAACAACCCCGCCAGCGCAGCGCTCATCAGGTTGCTCAGGGCCCCTGCCACCAGCGCACGCAGGCCGAGCTTGGCGATGACCGGGCGCTGGTTGGGGGCGAGGCCGCCGGTGACCGCCATCTGGATCGCGATCGAGCTGAAGTTGGCAAAGCCGCAGAGCGCGAAGGTGACGATGGCGACGGTGTGGGCCGACAGCGCGGTGTCCTTGCCGAGTTCGATGAAGGCGACGAATTCGTTGAGCACGATCTTCGAGCCGAACAGTCCGCCCGCCTGCATCGCCTCGGCCCAGCCATCGGCGCCCAGAAGGTAGAACACCGGCGCGAAGACATAGCCCAGCACCATCTGGAACGAGAGTTCGGGCGAGCCGAACCAGCCGCCGATCCAGCCGAGGATGCCGTTGGCGAGCGCAACCAGCGCCACGAAGGCCAGCACCATCGCGCCAACCGCGACGGCGAGCTTCACGCCGGTCTGCGCACCCTGGCTCGCGGCCATGATGATGTTGGCGGGACGCTCTTCCTCGTCGGAGGCGAGGCTTGGCTTCACGTGGGGGTTGGGCAGGGCTTCGTCGGCCATTTCGGCAGGGACCGGCGGCTCGTCGGGCATGATAAGCTTGGCCATGAGGATGCCGCCCGGTGCCGACATGAAGGCTGCGGCGACGAGATAATCGATGCGGATGCCCATGCTGGCATAGGCGGCAAGGATCGTGCCCGCCACGCCCGCCATGCCCACGGTCATCA
>SCVK01000447.1 GCA_004297075.1 Chitinophagaceae bacterium | reverse complement strand
CCGACGGCCCCATCCCCATGTCGGTGACGTGGCGGCGTCGCGCAGACTCGACAACCGCTCGACACTCGGCACCGGAGACGTCGTCGGCGACGGCCGGTGCTGGAGAATCGACATCATGACGCGATCCGCGACGATAGTGGGCAGCGGCCCGAACGGTCTTGCCGCTGCACTTGCTCTGGCACGCGACGGCATACACGTCACCGTGCTGGAGGCGGAGAGCGAGATCGGCGGCGGCACCCGTAGCCACCGGCCTTTCACCACCGTCGATCTGCTCGTCGATCACTGTGCCGGTTTTCATCCGATGGCGGTGGGTTCACCTGCCCTCGCCGGTCTCGAGCAACACGGACTGACGTGGCGGTGGCCCGAGATCGATTGTGCACATCCGCTTCTCGACGACGCGGCAGCGCTGCTCCATCGATCGGTAAACGAGACTGCTGTGGGCCTGGGTGCGGACGGCAAACGATGGAAGGCACTGTTCGGGCAACCGTCGTCGTCGTACGACAGACTGTCCGCAGACCTTCTCGGACCGGTCGTGCACCTGCCCCGACATCCACTGCTGCTGGCGAGATTCGGTGCGCCGACTGCTCTGCCCGCTGCGGTGTTGTCACGGGCGTTCGCCACACCGCAGGCGCGGGCACTGTTCGTCGGAGCAGCGGCACACGCGATGCGGCCGTTGACCGAAGTGTTCTCCTCCGCCATCGGGGTGGGAATCCTGACCGCGGGACACCACAACGGATGGCCGGTGGCGGAGGGCGGAACCGCGGCGATCTCACGGGCGATGCACTCCGCGCTCATCGAACTGGGAGCAACCGTGCAGACCTCGACGCGGGTTGCCTCGCGAGCCGATCTGCCGTCGTCGGACATCACGATCTTCGACACGACGCCGTCCGTGGTGGCCGACGTACTCGGCCAGGAACTCACGACGCGTACACGTCGCTCCTACAACAGGTTTCGGCATGGACCAGCTGCGTTCAAGGTCGACCTCGCGGTGCGCGGTGGAGTCCCGTGGACCGACCCCAGGGTCGCACAGGCCGGCACTGTGCACGTGGGAGGTAGCGCCGAGGACACCGTCGCAGCCGAGGCGGCCGTCGCTGCAGGACGAATGCCCGATCGGCCGTTCGTCCTCGTCGGGCAGCAGTTCGTCGCAGATCCTCAGCGCGCGGACGGAGACGTCGTACCGCTGTACGCATACGCCCATGTTCCCGCCGGCCTCGACCACGATGTCACCGACGTCGTGATCGACCGCATCGAACAGTTCGCACCGGGCCTGCGTTCGCGAATTGTGGAGACAGTCACCACGTCTCCGCAGAGCTTCGCCGGAGGAAACGCGAATTTCGTCGGCGGCGACATTCTGTGCGGTACGTCGTCGCCGACACAATTGCTCCTCGGACCACGGCCCGGCC
>SCVK01000105.1 GCA_004297075.1 Chitinophagaceae bacterium | reverse complement strand
AAGGGTAATAGTAAAACACGGAAAGATTTCAGGAAGATCGTGTTAAAATTCATAGGTCTGCTGCGGCGTGATACAATAGGTTAAAGGTACATCAAAATGCCCGGTGTCGCTGATCTCTTCAATCGGATCGAAATAAGAAAAGCCGATCTTAACAATATCTTCGCGGCAGGAAGCGAGGTACCGGTCGTAATACCCCTTTCCATACCCCACCCGGTACCCTTTTGTATCGCAGGCCAGTAAGGGAACCAGTACAAGGTCTATCCCGGTAGGCTGTATCACCCTGCCTTCTTTGGGTTCGGTGATACCGAGTGAATTGGTTTGATAAACAGTGTCTCCATCAATAGCAAGGGCCGTCATTTCGCAGCTAACGGTATCGGTAACCGGATAGGCCAGTACCAGCCCGGGCAGCATGTGGCGCAGATAACCGGTAAAAAGATGGGTATTGGGTTCTGCCTGACCGGATAAGGGCCAGTAAGTTAATACCGTTCTGATGGCCGAATAATCGAATTGCTGAAACTGTAACAGCAGGAGATCATCCAACCGCAAACGCTGTTGGGGGTCAAGTGCGGCTCTGCGGGCCTTGTATTCTTTTCTGAGGGTTTCTTTGGTCATAGTCAGCTCCCAAAGGTACCGGATAAAACGGGTTTCAGGCGAAGGGCCTGTTCACGGATCTGGGCAGCGTTGATGGACTCCATCCGGGCAATCCGGCCCAGTGAGGGATACCCGGACCAGCTTACAATTTCATCTTCGTACTGCAGGTAATCATCGTTAAAGATCCAGCCGGCTACATCAATGCCGTTATGGCGGCACCAGGCGGCGGTTAAGAGTGAGTGATTGATACTGCCGAGATAATTACGGCTTACCAGGATCACCCTTGCCCGTAAAGGTTTGATCAGATCGGCAACGGTATGTTGGGCAGATAAGGGAACCAGTAATCCGCCAGCCCCCTCTATCACCAATGGGCGATGCATATTAGCGAGAATCTGTTCTGCCTGCAAAACGATCTGCGAAGGTTCGATCTCTACCCCATCTATCCGCGCAGCAATATGCGGCGAAGCCGGTGTTTGTAAACGATAGGCTTCCGGATGTACCACGGAAAACGGATTACTGAGCAGGGATCGTATTTTTTCTGCATCGGTGCCATCTGTTAAACCCGCCTGTACCGGTTTCCAGTAATCTGCTTCCAGCGCTTCGGTAACAATGGCTGCTACCAGGGTTTTACCTACATCGGTTCCGGTTCCGGTGATGAAAATGGGCGCTTGCATGGGTTGGTAGATTGGGTTGATTGGTCTATTGGTTTACTTGTTTATTGGTCTGTTGGTTCGTTTGATCGATCCTCTTGCGGGAATCTGATCATAAGGCTTACAAATAAACCAGTAAACCAATAAACGAAAAAACTATTCCTCCCTCACGAAGAAAGAAAATAAGGTACTGCCGTAGTTACGTACAAAACTGAAACCGGCAAAGTTTTCATATTGGTTGCGCGGGGTGTGTTCGAGCACAAAAAAACCGCCGGGATTGATCAGTTTTTTGGCAACAATGATCTTGGGCAGTTCATCAATGCTGCCCAGGGCATACGGTGGACCGGCAAAGATAAAATCGAAGGATTCTGTACAGGTATTGAGATAGGTAAACACATCCATTTTCAGGATCTTTACATTCTCAGCACCCAGCAGATCCATGTTTTTGCGGATAAACGCATGCATGGTATTGTCTTTTTCCACAACGGTCATATCAGCAGCCCCGCGCGAGGCAAGTTCGTAACTGATGCAGCCGGTGCCACCAAACAGGTCAAGGGTTTTAATGCCTTCAAATACCATCCGGTTCTGCAGAATATTAAACAGGCCTTCTTTGGCTATATCGGTAGTAGGTCTTGTGTGGGGCATTTTTGCCGGTGGATGAATTCTTCTGCCACCCCACTTGCCGGAAATGATCCTCATACAATCAATTTATGAAAAGGCGTAAAATAGTGTAAGGGATAGTCTCCCGCTGTTTTAAAAATGCCATCGGGTTCGGTGGCATCAAAACTGATGAGGCCGAACAGGGTTTGTAATTGCTGGTGCAATGCGGAGCCTGTATCAAACCTGCCGCTGATCTCCAGTTGAGAATGCACAGGGTTCAGTGAGAACTGGCGGTTGAGGTTGGCAAGATGGTAAAGCACGTCTTCTTTGGTATCGTAAGAAAATGATTGCACCAATTGCAGTTTCCCTTCTTTTATCACAACAGCAATAAAATGCTTGCTGTAGAATACTGCTTTGATAAAATGATCCGGCAGATCTGTAGCCGCGAGGATTTTTTCTACCAGTACGGAATATACATGGTGCGGTTTATTCAGCAGAAAATAACGGTTCACCTGTTCGTAAATGGTTTTTTTAATCCGGTACACATTTACCATCGGCGAATCAGCGCCAATGGTATCCTGCCTGATTTCGTAACGGCTGCTCTCTCCGTATACCATCGACAGAAAATCTTCGGCAGCCACCGCAGAAAATTGGGAAGCGGGTACCAGCAGTGCTTCTTCAAAATTGTAATAACAATGAATATCGCGGTAGGTACGGTTCAGCAAAAGCGACTGGCTCTTGATATCATGAAAAATATCGCTCCATTCTGCACCGGTATCTTCAATGGTGAAGAATTCCATCGCTTCGGTTTCTCCGGACTCGGCACCTTTTACCAGGCAGGCCACATGTGTATAACTGAATTCAAGTACCAGCTGGTCTGCCTGTGAATGAGCGGCACCTGAAATATCGTTGTAATAACTGATGGTTCTGCTGGTCATGAAACGGAATTACATTGCAATGATATAAAAAAAGACTAAGGTCGTAAAAGCGATCCTGTAAAACTGCAAAATAGTAGCTTTGCGCCACATTATGGGAAAAGCCTTACAAGATATCAACCTGCAGGTAAATACCGGCAGCCGGCAAATACTGGGTATTGCACTTCCCATTAC
>SCVK01000104.1 GCA_004297075.1 Chitinophagaceae bacterium | reverse complement strand
CGGGTAAATATTCAAGAGTAATATTTGATTGAGCAATTAATGAATCCTGAGCAGATGCAAGTTTGGAAAAACAGATAAACATTATAAGAAGCTTTCTTTTCATAAAAAGAAATTTTATGAATTTAATCAAACGACAACTATGAAAAAAAAAAGAAATTATCCCCTTACCTAACTGCATTATTTACTTATTCTAACGATATTGATTATTTTGATTTTCTCCATAACATTTTAAAAGATAGAAGTAATGTGGACATTACATATCTAAAATACACTCCAATCAAGGAGTCTACTAAATCTCCTAAGATCTGTCTATTAGAGTACAATACCTCTTCAAACAACCTTCACGAACACCTTTCTTCGGAATCCATAATGCATCCCATTTATAGACAGAAATAAGTAATCATCTAAAATATCGTTTCCCCACACAACCACTTGTAAAGGAATGGCTTACACCTCCACCATTCCCCTATTAATGAATTGCTAATTCTATCCGGAAAAAGAAAATACAGATCATGGTAGGCAGCATGGCATGCAATTTGTTTTTAGCCTGATTCATCAATACAATATCCTATGAAGAAGCTCCTTTTCATGGCAGCAACCTGTATGGTTGTAACCATCGTAAGTTGTGTGAAAACAGCTACCAACGATCAGGCAGGCGGCAAAGCCAATATCCATGTACACCTGACCGATGCCCCCGGGCTTTTTGATGAAGTGAACATTGATATCAAAGAAGTGCAGGTAAAACTGACCGCTGACGATTCGGATACCGGCTGGCAATCCATCAACCTGGTCAGACCCGGTGTGTACAACCTGCTCGATTTCAGGAACGGTGCAGATACCCTACTGGGAAGTCTTTCTGTACCGGCTGGTCCGGTAAACCAGCTGCGGCTGGTGCTGGGCAGCAATAACAGCGTGGTGGTAGAGGGTATCAGCTTTCCCTTACAAACGCCATCGGCACAACAGAGCGGTTTAAAACTGTTGATCAACACCACCCTGTCGGCCGGCATCGATTACCATTTTACCATGGACTTTGACGCGGCCAGATCCATCGTTCAAACCGGCAATGGTCGTTTTATACTGAAGCCCGTGATCCGCATCTTTACCGAAGCCACTACAGGCGCCATCAAAGGATCGGTAGATCCTGCCGCCTCCAAAGCCTGGGTATATGCCATAGCCAACCAGGCAGATACCATTACCTCTTCACCGGCAGATACCCTTACAGGCGGTTTCCTGTTACAGGGTATACCGGCAGGTGCTTCGTATAAAGTAGCCATTCATGCCACTGCTGGTGTGTATAAAGACACCACTTTACTGAATGTAGCAGTGAGTAATGGTGTTACCGCCAATCTTGGTAAGATCACTTTGCATTAAACCTGCCTATGCCCCGTATTCTAATTGTATCCAATCGTTTACCGGTTAAGATCACAGGAGAGTCGCCCACCTTTACTTTACAAACCAGTGAGGGCGGGCTGGCTACGGGCCTGGGAGCCATTTATACAGAGCGGGATACGATCTGGCTGGGCTGGCCGGGCACCTGTGCCGGTGATGAAACAGAACAGAAAGAAATGGGGCGCTTGCTGGCAGAAAAAAAACTGTATCCCGTTCATTTAACACAGGCAGAGATCAACCTTTATTACGAAGGTTTCTCCAATGAAATTCTCTGGCCGGTATTTCACTATATGGCTACCTATGCCAGGTATGATACCCAGTACTGGGATGCATACACTGCCGTGAATGCCAAATTCTGTGAGGCCCTGCTTGCTTTGTATCAACCAGGCGATATCATCTGGATACATGATTACCAGTTGTTGCTGCTGGCCAAACTGGTACGCAAAGAAAAACCGGCCGC
>SCVK01000018.1 GCA_004297075.1 Chitinophagaceae bacterium | reverse complement strand
GCCACATAACGTCCGTATAATTTCCGCAGGTACCATTTGGTAAAATAATAAATACCTACAGAGAGTGCCACTATGTAGAGACCGAGAAACAACAGCATCTGCCAGAGATGTGTAAACAGGGAAGAAGTTACTTTATCAACTTCAGGTATCGACATGGGTTCGTTGTATCCCAATAAAAAAGCAAATATTACACAAACCGGTATCAGTCCGATGGTAAACTGGAAATACCTTTTCATAAAAGCTTCGATAATGCTGACGATCATTTGCAGGTTGCTTTTAACCGGGAGGGAAGTGGCACTTAGTGCCTGTGTTTTTCTCAGCAGGTAAATAACAATGAAAAGGAAAACAATGGCCAGTATGGCAAATACAGAAAAATAGATTCTTAGTGATCGGTAACTGCCCGCAATACCAATGTAACCAAATCCAAGAATGATGACAATGCAGGATATGATCTCTATCCAGAGACTCCGTTTCAGTTTGTCGATAACCGAACTGGTTTTCCGGGTGAGGAGATGGGCAATATCATCCGAGGACCTGCCGGAATGAACGGTGGTCAGCTTTTGATTGAGTAATGATTTCAGTTCATCTAATTCCATAATAACTTAGTAATTAGCGGCGTTTTTTTGCGTTTCTTCCTTTAACCTGGTTTTAATCCTGTTCATTTTAACGGCCACATTGTTAGCGGTGATCCCCATCATTTCACCAATTTCTTTGTAATCATAGTCTTCGAGGTATAACATCACAATCGCTTTATCAATTTTCGATAGGGTACCAATGGCCGCATACATTGCTTTCACCTGCTCTTCAATCGGATCTGCCGCTTCCTGTTGTTTTTCCGGAAGACTGTCGGTTGTATAAATGGCCGGTTGCCTTTTCTCTTTCCGGAAATAAGTGATGGCAGTATTTAATGCCACCCGGTATAACCAGGTAGAGAACTTGGCATCTCCCCGGAAATTGCCATAGGCTTTCCATGCCTGTAAAGTAATTTCCTGGAAAAGGTCTTCACGGTCGGCATGCAGATCCATATACAGGTTACAAACCTTGTATACAATTTTCTGATGTTGGTTCAGTAAAGTGATGAATTCCTTTTCGGCGGACATCCGGCTAAATTAAAACTTTAATGGGTTTACCCGGTATCCTTCTTTTCTCAATAAGCTGATCAGTCCTGCTGTTCCACCCAGATGACCTGCCCCCACAGCAAAAAAACTGGGCTGGGATTTCATGGCGCTTTGCATCACAGGTATCCAGTTGGCATTTCTTTTATTGATCATTTCGGTCGTAAACATTTCATTTCCCCCTGAACTGTTGATAAACTGTTGCAGCGAATCAATATCCCGCAGTTGATACACTGCCATCATTTTCGTCATCACCAGTTTTACACTGTCAAAATTCAGAATGGTCTTTTTCAGTGACAGGATCTGGGAGTCGAGGGGCTCTTTGTCAATTGCGTTCAACTGATCTTCCACTGTTTCCAGTCCCAATACAGGCAGCTGCAGTCTTTTGGCCACTTTTACAAATTCGGTTTCGGGCTGCACTTTGTCGGGGCAATCCGCCCCTTTCTGCACCAGCATGCTGAGACTGAGAAAGGGTTTGAAAGTATTAAAGAGGGTGATAGGCATGCCGGTAATGGATTGGAATTTCTGGCTAACGTTGATATAATCCGTTTCTCCCAGCAGGCTTTGGAGGGTATGCCCCTGCATCATCAGTTTCGACATCATGCTGGCCTGTAACAGTCCGGGATCGTCCATTTTCAGTTCTCCGTAAAACTGCTTCGAAGCCCTGAGTTTGTTTTCCAGTTCGGGCGTTACGGTAAAATCGCCCTTACAAAGCAGGTGAAAAGTACCGAACAGATAGGAGGGCTGCTGTAAACCGTTTCCACTCACTTCCCATAACAGGGAAGAGCGGGCTTGCTGTGCCTGCAGCGCAGGCGCACATAAGAACAGGAATAACCAACCTGAGAACCGGTTCATACAGATTTTATTTATGAGTAGCCTGAGCGGCCGGAATATTACCGTTTCGGAGATAAATTTCATAAAAAAGCCCCGAGTAAAAACACGGGGCGTAAACCAAAACCAACTGCTTATGAAACAGTATGTTATTTTCTGTTAGGCTGTTACAGAATTTCGATCTGTTTAGGCGTAACAATGACTTCTTCTTTTTTAGGCAGGAACAGTTTCAGAATACCTTTCTCATATTTAGCCTGGATACCTGCGGAATTGATCTTATCATCCAGACTGAAGCTTCTTGAAAAGCTCTGGTAATTGAATTCTCTGCGAAGGGTCTTATGCTCTTTCTTTTCAGTTTCTTCTTTCTTTTCGAAACTGATGGTGAGCAAACCATCTTCTACATTGATTTTAAAATCTTCTTTGTTGCGTCCGGGTACATTCATCTCAATGTGGTAACCATCTTTGGTCTCATGAATGTTGGCAGGAGCTGTACTGAGGGCCTGTGCATCTTTACCCCAGGAAACAGGGAACTGGTTAAACAATTCATCGAACAGGTTTCCGAGATAAGCCGGATTTTGTTTTACGAGTGTCATGGCTATAAGTTTTATTTGTTTAGAATAGATTGGTAACGATCATTGGACAAATGCTGTACCATCACATTTACCTGTGATCTTTCTTACATTCTGACATATAAAAGGATTTAAATGATGCCATAATGACACTTTAAAAATTCAAACAGTGTCATAACGACTGTTTTCATTCTCCATTAGTGTTTCAACTTTTGTTGTACTTTTGTGTTTTAATCTACTAAACGAGCGAATATGTATCCAGCAGAGATAGTGTTACCGATGAAAGCCGAGTTAACCGATAATGGTTTTGATGAAATGGTATCAGCAGGGGAAGTTGATCAGACCCTGGCCGAAAAAGGCACCACTTTGGTGGTAATTAATTCTGTATGTGGTTGTGCAGCAGGTAGTTGCAGACCGGGTGTATTAATGGCTGTGCAGAACGCAGGCAAACGTCCGGACAGGCTGGCCACCAGTTTTGCGGGTTTTGATATTGAGGCGGTTAACCAGGTGAGAACCCATTTATTGCCTTATCCACCTTCTTCACCGGCAATTGCCCTGTTTAAAGACGGACAGCTGGTGAGTATGGTAGAAAGACACCAGATTGAAGGCAGGCCCGCACAGGTGCTGGCACAGCATTTAATTTCTATGTTCGATGAGTTCTGTAATTAATTTTCATGTAGTTTTGTTATAGATGGGTTAGTAAGTATGGGCTCCACGAAAAGTGGGGCCTTGCTTTTTTTAGCGATGTTTTATTAGCAGCCTGCCATGCCAGTCGCTTATGTATCAGTATTTCTGAGTAACATTGCAGCGATAACCGCTCTAACGATTTATTAAGACCCGATCATAATGTATCCCAATTTATACTACGTATTCCAGGATCTTTTTGGCATCGAATTATCCGGCCTGAAACTGGTGAACTCCTTTGGTTTTTTTGTGGCACTTGCTTTTATCATCTGCGCCTGGGTACTTACGCTGGAGCTCCGCAGGAAACAGCAACTGGGTTTATTTGTGCATACCGAAGAAACCATCACCATTGGTGCACCGGCCAGTTTTTCTGAACTGTTGATCAACTTTATTGTCGGATTTATTTTTGGCTACAAGATCGTTGGTGCCTTTACGATTGCGGATGCTTTGAATGATCCCCAATCGTTTATTTTATCTGCCAAAGGAAATCTTCCGGTGGGTTTAATGGTGGGCCTTGCATTTGCCGGTTTGAAATGGTGGGAGAAGAACAAACAAAAATTAGCCAAACCCGAAACAAGAACCATCCGCATCTGGCCGCAGGACAGGGTCGGAGATATCGTGATCTATGCGGCCGGTTTCGGTTTTCTCGGAGCCAAGATTTTTCACAACCTCGAGAACTGGAATGATTTTGTTAAGGATCCGATCGGTTCCCTGATTTCTTTCAGTGGACTTACTTTTTATGGAGGATTGATCTGTGCCGGTATTGCAATTGTGCTGTATGCCCGCAAAAGAAAAATCGGTGTAGTACACCTGTGCGATGCGATGGCACCTACCATGATGCTGGCTTATTCACTGGGCCGCATCGGTTGCCAGGTAAGTGGTGATGGCGACTGGGGTATTGTGAACCTGCATCCCAAACCCTTCAGCTGGCTGCCCGACTGGATGTGGGCCTATACCTATCCGCACAATGTAGTGGGAGAGGGTGTGCCTATACCGGGTTGTGTGGGACAATATTGTAATCAGTTACCCGCCCCCGTTTACCCAACTGCTTTATACGAGATCATTGTCTGTTTTCTATTGTTCCTGGTGTTGTGGGTTTTGCGGAAGCGGATCAAAGTTCCGGGCAGAATTTTCGGTCTATATCTCGTCTTAAATGGCATCGAACGTTTCTTTATCGAAAAGATCCGGGTGAACACCAAATACGAAGCGCTGCCTTTTCAGCCCACCCAGGCAGAACTGATTGCCCTGCTGCTGGTAGTGGCGGGTACAGTGCTGATGATCCGCTCAGAAAAATGGTTCTCTTCCAGAACCACTGAAGGATAAATACTCATTAAATTAACCATCAAACGGTATTTAAAATAGCAGCATGAAGCGTCTTGTTAAGTTCTGTAAGGATTTTCTTCTTTTCGTTCCTTTTACTTTTATCGTTAAGCCTTTCTCAAAAGCCTTTCTGTTCATTGCTTATTTTAACCAATTGGTAAGCTGGATCAGAAAACATAAAAGTGAATTTGCCTTCAACGATTATTACACGCCTATACGTGATTATAACAAGCGTTACCAGTTGTATGATTATGTAAATAATCACCAGTCGAAGAATACGGAACCGATGGTGTACCTCGAATATGGGGTAGCGGCGGGTGAATCCTTCCGTTGGTGGTTGCAGCATAATACGCATCCTGATTCCCGTTTTTTTGGCTTTGATACCTTTGATGGGCTACCCGAAAAATGGGGCAGTTTTTACGCCAAAGGCGATATGAAATTTGCGATGCCGGAACAGACGGATCAGCGCGGACAATTTATCAAGGGTTTATTCCAGGATAGTCTGCCCGGTTTTATCGAAGCCCATCGGAGCCTGCTTGCCTCGCCCGCCCGTAAAGTGATCCTGCTGGATGCAGATCTCTACTCCGCCACCATTTATACGCTTTCCCAATTGTACCCGCTACTGCACAAAGGGGATATTATCCTCTTTGATGAGTTTTCAGTGGCCATGCACGAGTTCAAAGCCTTTACCGAGTTTACCGGTAATTTTTACGTTAACCTGAAGCCTTTGGGTGCCGTTAACAACTTTTACCAGGTGGCATTTGAGGTTGCGTAGCGTACAGATTATTATATTTTAATATATTAAAATCTGAACAGTAGAAGCGCTGATCAGCCAGCAAAAAAGCCGGGAAATTATCTATTTCCGGCTTTTTTATTGATAATGAATCAGTTACTGATCTTATCTGTGTTCCATCCAACAATTTCCTTTTTTTACCGGCTACCATTTATCCTGCTTATTTACCGTTAAATACAAAACTATGTACTATGCATTGCATAGTTCATAGTTTTGACCTGTAATCAGTAACAACTGGAACTAAATAATCAAGCATAAATCAGCCAAAATGAAAAAAATCGTAGCAACGCTAACTGCACTGGGAATTCTGGGATTTTCCTTTGTTGGCCATGCACAAACCACAGTTTCCGGTAAAGTAAACGGAACGGTTACTTCTTCCCAGAAAACAGTAGAATCTGCTTCGGTAGGTTTATTGCGTGCCAAAGACTCCGCGGTGGTAAAACTGGGGGTGTCTGATAAAAGCGGCCGTTTTGAAGTTGAAAAAGTGGGAGAGGGTAAATACCTGGTTGTGATCCAGGCCGTGGGCCATGCCAAATATTACAGCGAGTCTTTCACCATTACCGCCGCTCAATCTGAGTATACGCTGAAAACCGTGGCCCTGACTGCCGCGGCTAAAAAACTGGATGATGTTACGGTTGTATCCAAAAGACCTTTTGTTGAGCAGAAAGTAGACCGTACCGTGATCAATGTAGATGCGACACCTTCCAATACCGGTGCTACTGTAATGGATGTACTGGAAAAATCGCCCGGTATTTCTGTTGACAAAGACGGCAATATCAGTCTGAAAGGCAAACAGGGTGTGATGATCATGATGGATGGCAAACCCACTTACCTGAGCGGACAGGACCTCGCCAATATGCTGAAGAACCTGCCCAGTGCCAACCTGGATCAGATCGAGATCATGACCAATCCACCAGCAAAATTTGATGCATCGGGGAATTCGGGTGTGATCAATATCAAAACCAAGAAAACCAAAACCGTAGGCTATAACGGAAGTGTAACGGCCAGTTATGCACAGGGTATATTTCCCAAAGCCAACCTGAGTACGAACCTGAACTACCGCCAGAACAAATTCAATTATTTTGCCAACGCCAGTTATTTCTACAATGAAGGATTTGGTGACCTGACCATCATGCGTAAGTTCCGCGATCAGCAAACCAATAGTCTCCTGTCTATTTTTGATCAGACGGCCAAAAATGCCCGTGACAACAAGGGATACAGCTATAAAGCTGGTGCTGATTATTTCATGAATAAAAAAACAACCCTGGGTGTAGTGGTAACAGGCTATGACAGCCGCAATACAGAATTTACAGATAACACAACCCTGATCAAGGATAAAAACGGGATGCTGACTACCCGTACACAGGCAATCAATGATGTGAAGTCGAACTATGGAAATATCGGTGTGAACTTCAATCTCCGTCATGTGTTTGACAGCGTAGGTAATGAACTTACCGCTGATCTGGATTATGTGAATTATACTTCCGGCTCGCAGCAATTGCTAGCCAATAAATTCTTTGATAATGCAGGTAATAAGAAAAACAATGATGAGACGTTGAGGGGTAATATTCCTTCAGATATCAATATCTACAGTGCCAAAATAGATTTTACGCACCCAATGAAACAGGGCAGCCGTTTTGAAGCCGGATGGAAAAGCAGTTATGTAGAGACCGACAATGATGCGCAATATGCCAACCTGGACTTTGCCACTAACCAGTATGTAACCGATCAGGTTCGCAGCAATCATTTTCTGTACAAAGAAAATATCAATGCTGCTTATGCAAATCTGAGTAAACAACTGAACAAAAAATGGAGTGCACAGCTGGGCTTACGTCTGGAAAATACCAATCTCAGCGGTAACCAGTTGACCACTAACCAGACGTTTA
>SCVK01000103.1 GCA_004297075.1 Chitinophagaceae bacterium | reverse complement strand
GTATGGCGCTTATTGGGTATTGGTACACTGATTGCCTTACACTGGGTTTTATTTTATGCCAGTATCAAAATGGCCAATGTATCTATTGGATTGATCTGTTTTGCTTCGGTAGGTTTGTTCACAGCTATACTGGAACCTTTGTTCACACCCAAAAAATTCAGCTGGTCCGAAACAGGATTGGGACTGATTAGTTTATTGGGGATCTTGCTCATATTTCATTTTGATACGCGTTACCGAAATGGCATCCTTGCCGGACTTGCCTGTTCTGTACTGGCTGCGTTCTTCTCTGTGCTTAACAAAAAATATGTGGCGGTTACCGATTCAAAAACCATGATGTTGTATGAATTGAGCGGTGGCCTGTTACTGCTCACGCTGGGTATGCCATTGTATCTTTACTTTTTTCCTACTACTTATATTATTCCAACCGCCAAAGACTGGCTCTGGTTGCTGATCCTGAGCTGGCTCTGCACCGTTCTGGCCATGAACCTGATGCTGCAATCCCTGAAAAAAGTATCAGCCTTTACCCAGAACCTCAGCCTGAACCTGGAACCGGTATACGGCATACTGATGGCTTTCTTTCTATTCCAGGAAAATAAAAACCTGTCAGCTTCTTTTTATCCCGGTGTGGGATTGATTGTTTTGTCGGTAGTGTTGCAGATGGGGAGGATGGTGAGGCGGCAGTCGTGAATCGTCAGTCGTCAGTCGTCAGTCGTGAGACGTGAATCGTGAGTGGTGAATTGTCAATGGGCAATGGTCAATAGTTAATGTTTTTTCTCCGTATTCACTACTTACAACTGACGACTGACGATTGACGTCTCACTTCAAGATCACTTCAGCTGATACGCCACCACTTTATTCCCATAAAAAGTAGGAACATACAGGATCCGGTTTTTGGCATCGTAGCCAATATCGGCGGTATTGCTTTTTTGCGGGCGGGTGTCGAGCAGTACTTGTTTATTGCCGTTGGCATAGATATAATAGATAACCCCGTTCCAGCAACTGACGAGGTACTCATTTTTTTGTACCTGTTCAATGCCATCGGTAGAGGGGTCCATGCCTTCTGTGATATTGGCAAGTGTGCCACTGGCGAGCTGTTTTACCAAACTGCCTTTATCGAGGATCAGTAATTCATCTCCCAACGCGAGGAGCCCGTTGGGTCCCTGCAGGTTCTGGAAGAGGGTAACCACAAAACTTTTGTAGATGCGGTACACTTTATAAACGCGGGTATCACTAACGTAAACGGCCCCGGATTTATCGATGGTAATATCGTTCAGAAAAACGGAACCTTCTACCGGTATGCGTTCAATGATGGTGGCTTTATCCATATCAATCACCACCACTTCTGTCAGATCGGCTACGTATAATTTATTCTTGTAAATACCCATGCCCTTGGGCGCATTCAGTCCGGTAACCCACTGGGCGTTGATGATTTTGCCATCCAGGCCTACTTTGGCAATAGAGCCTTTGCCATCTTTTTCGTTGGGAATACCCTCAATATTGGAAACATACAATAGCCGGGCTTTGGCATCATACAATACCGATTCGGGGGTACGCAAAAGGGTATCTGTTTCCCATAGCTGGGTTAACTGGTGCGTTTGTGACAAACCGGCCCGGGAGCAGAGCAGCAGTCCTGAAAAACAGGCAATGATCCAATATTTCATGGGTTAAAAATATACCTTTTATTATTGAAAATCAGGTTCTGTTCTTTCGGTACTTCACCTGCTTTCAGCCGCCCTTCACCGATGGTAAAATTGAGTGGGTAAAAGCGGGCTGCTGTAATTGGTTTCTTTATCTTCGGAATTCCCAAAACACTTTTATGAAAAAGAACCTCCTGTTTTTCTTTTCCTTGCTGGCTGTTGCCGGTTTTGCCCAGAAAAAACCATTGGACCATTCTGTGTATGATGGCTGGCAGAGTATCACCGAAAGAGCCATTACCAGCGATGGCAAATATGTAACGTATGCTGTCAATCCCCAGGAAGGGGATGGGATATTGTATATCAAAGCAACCGATGGCAGTTATGCAAAAGAGATAGCCCGCGGGTATGGTGCCGTGATCACAGAAGATAACCGTTATGTGATCTGCCGTATCAAACCGGCATTTAAAGATACCCGCGAAGCGCGGATCAAAAAGAAAAAAACTGATGAAATGCCCAAAGACAGCCTGGCGATGCTGGAGCTGGGTAAAGACAATATTACCAAAGTGCCGCGGGTGAAAAGTTTTAAAGTGCCGGATGATTCCGGTAACTGGCTGGCTTACCTGTTAGAGAAACCATTGCCGGATCCTGCACGCAGACCAGATATGGACTCATCTGCAAGGGTACGTGCTATGCTGCAAATGGCAGATAGTTTAGCCAGAGCGGCAGACAGTATCCGAAACAAAGCCAATGAAGTAAAACTGAATGGCCTGTCTGTATTACGCGGAAACCGGCCCAATAACGGGACAACCAGAACACCGGAGGAACCTTTTGAAGAAGGTACGGTACTGGTATTGCGCAACCTGGTAACCGGCGAAGAGAAAAGATTTCCGCTGGTGAGCGAGTTTTTCTTTAATATCAAGGGAACTACTTTGCTGATAGAAACCACCCGTAAAACCGGCGATGCACAATCGCAGGCGGCGGTTACACGGATTGACCTGGTCAGTGGAAACAGTTCAGTTGTTTTCAAAAAATTCAACGATGCCAAAGGCTACCGGATGGATGAGGACGGCAAACAATTTGCTTTTGTAGCCGAGCGCGACAGTAGCAGCAAGTCTTTGCAGAAATTTTATAAACTCTATTATCACAAAGCCGGAATGGATAGTGCGGTGTTGCTGGCCGACAGAAATACACCCGGATTGGCTGCTAAATGGACGGTTAGTGAGAATGCTTCTATCAGTTTCAGTAAAAGCGGACAGCGTCTGTTTGTGGGTACAGCGGCTATATTGCCCGTGAAAGATACCACGCTGCCGGATTTTGAAAGAGTGAGTGTGGATGTATGGCATTACAATGATGATTATGTACAACCGGTTCAGTTAAAGAACCTGGATAATGATCTGCGCAGGAGTTATCCGGCCAGCGTGGATAGGGAGGGTAAAAAACTGGTGCAGCTGATCAACGATAAATTCCGCGGATTGCTGCAAACGAAGGAAGGAGATGGGGAAGTGTTTTATGCCTCTTCTGATGATGGGAAAAAAGTAGCATCCCAGTGGCAGGGTTTTGTGTACAATGATATTTACCGGGTGAATCCGGAAACAGGTGCGGCAGAAATGATCAGGAAAGAGTTTAAAGGAAACCTGCTGCAGGCATCTTATTCAGGTAAATACCTGTTGTATTATGATGAGCGTGATGCGTCTTATTTTATTTATAACTCCCTTACCCGTAAAACCTATCCTGTAGCCAAAGACATCAAAACATCGTTAAGTGATGAAGAAAATGATGTGCCGGATGATCCCAATCCTTACGGTGTGGTTAAATGGATGGAGGATGAAAAATACGTGCTGATCTACGATCGTTACGATATCTGGAAAGTAGCGGTGGATGGCGTGGAAAAATCAGTGTTGCTGACCAATGGCAGAAAAGACAAAGTTTCCTATCGTTATATCAGCTCCGATCCGAAAGAGAAATTTTTGAAAGCCGATCAGCAACTGTTGGTGCGGTTATTTGACGAAAAAGATAAATCTTCCGGACTGGGTTATCTCGATCTTGGCAAAAACAATGCCTTATCGGTTGTGTTCAAAGAGCCGGTTAGTCTTGGCTTTTCGGTGCAGAAAGCCAAAGACGCGGATGTGTTATTCTACAGCAAGGAAACGTATACCCGGCCAACCGATGTGTATGTACAAGCTGCAGGGGCTTCTGCCAAACAGTTAAGTAATACCAATCCGCAGCAGGCCAATTATAACTGGGGAACCGCAGAGTTGTTTAAGTGGAAAGCCTATACCGGTAAGGAAGCAGAAGGGGTGTTGTATAAACCGGAAGACTTTGATCCCAAAAAGAAGTACCCGATGATTGTATATTTCTATGAAAGGAACAGTAATACGCTTTATAACTACCAGGCACCGGCACCCACCCCTTCGCGATTGAATATTCCTTTTTTTGTGAGCAGGGGATATATTGTATTGGTGCCCGATATCTGGTACCAGAAAGGATATCCGGGGCAAGGCGCTTATGATTATATCCTGAGTGGAACAAGGGCCGTAGTAAAGCAGGGGTATGTAGACAGTACCAAAATTGGTTTACAGGGGCAGAGCTGGGGTGGTTACCAGATTGTTTACCTGATTACCAAAACCAATTTATATGCTGCGGCCTGGGCCGGAGCACCAGTGGCCAATATGACGAGTGCATATGGTGGTATCCGGTGGGGTAGTGGATTGCTGCGGCAGTTTCAATACGAGAAAACACAGAGCCGGATTGGTGCTACTTTATGGGAGAAACCGAACCTGTACCTGCAGAACTCTGCCTTGTTCAGTTTACCCAAAGTAACCACACCGCTGGTGATCATGCATAACGATTCAGATGATGCTGTGCCCTGGTACCAGGGAATTGAAATGTATGCCGGTATGCGCAGGCTCGGCAAAAAAGTATGGATGCTGAACTACAATGGAGAAGCCCATAACCTGGTAGAAAGGAAGAACCGGAAGGATATCCAGATTCGTGAACAGCAGTTCTTTGATTATTTGCTGAAAGGAGAGAAGCCCGCTAAATGGATTGCGGAAGGCGTACCTGCGGTATTGAAAGGAAGAGATCTGGGATTGGGTAAGTAAACATTAGATTGTCTACTACTCAGCTGAAAGAGCAGCCGGAAATTTTCCGGCTGCTCTTTTTATTACCATCAAATGTGAATAGGGATTAAGTTTTTGTTATGCCTGACAGGAAAGCATCAGCATCATCAGGCAGGCCGTAGCCTACTGCTCATTTTTCAATAACGATGGAACCCTTATACAGCCTGCATTTATCGTGATCCTTCCTGCATGGCCCTGTATTTCTTTCAGCTTTTTTTAAGCTTTGATGCCGGCTCGCAGATTGTGAATAACTATCCAGTCGTTTACTATTTTCCGGTCAATCAATACCTTTATCTTCGAATTTATTCGAATAGTTGTCCAATATCCCCCGAAAACCTGTTCATCCTGTAAAAAACCAAACTGTGCTGCTTACCCCTCCGGTAAACCGTTCTTATTGTTCCCGCAAGCCGTTCGTTTTATGCGACGTTGCTGCTGTATCTACCCGCTTTTCATTATCAAACATATCTTATGCGTAAATGCTACTTACTTGCGAAAGCAGTGTGCCTGTCTGTTGCCATGCTATTTGTGATGGCCGCCAATGCACAAACCATTGCCTGGAATTTCACAGCCGGCACTGCCGCCCCGTTTACCACTTCTGCGGTGGTTAGCACTACCGATCTGGTGCAGGGAAACAACAATGGTACCACCACTTTTATCACTTCTACTTCCGCCTCCTCAACGTATGCCGGCGCTTCGGGTACGTTTAACGCAGGAATGGCTGCAAGAACCGGTGCATTGAATACCGGAGCTTTCGGAAGTGCTTACGTAGAATTTACCTTATCAATAGCCGCAGGTAGCGGTTACAATGCCGCTACTGTAACGGCAATTAATTTTGGTTGCAGAAGTACCTCTACTGCCCCGCAGGCATATAGCATCCGAACCAGTGCAGATAACTACGCTACTGATCTGGCTACCGGAACGATTCTCAATAACAGTAGCTGGTCGTTAAAAACGAATAGCGGGTTGTTGGCAGTAGTGGGTAATACAGGCCTTACCATCCGGATCTACGGGTATAACGGAACCGGTTCTGCTTCTGCCAATACGGCTAACTTCCGGATCGATGATATTACAGTGTCTGTTGCACCTTCAGCCAATGCTGATCTGAAGCAACTGGCGATTGTGAATGATACCTATACTACTACTTTTCCGTTAACACCTGCTTTCAGTGCCGGTACTACCGCTTACAGTACTTCTGTGAATAGTAACACGGCTTCTGTTTATTTTTCTTTTGTCCCTGCTATTACCAATTCCATGGTGGATGTGAGTCTGAATGGCGGGGCTTTCGGCAGCCCACTTTTATTATTTCCTTTGAACGTAGGAAGTAACACCCTCGAAGCAAGGGTGCATGCACAGGATGGTGTAACACTGAAAAGTTATACAGTAACCGTCAATCGGGCTGCCCCGGCCGTGCCTGCCTTAACCGTGAATACCTCACTGGCTGCCTTTGGCAGTAACTGTATTACGGCAACTCCTACCATCAATTCCTTTACTATAGAAGGAAACAGTCTGGATGGCAGCGATATCAATATCAGTGCCTTGCCGGGTTTCAGTTACGCAACTGATGCCAACGGTAGTTTTACCAATACATTGAGTTTTTCCTATACCGGCGATGCTTTTGCGGCCAAAACGATCTACGTAAAATTCACCCCTACGGCTGTTCAGTCGTATGATGGTACTATCAATATCAGTGGTGGCGGAATTACCCCCGTGCCGGTAGCTGCCAGTGGTTCGGGCATCAATACATTACCCACCGTTAGTACAGGCAGTAATATCGTAGCCGGTAATTCAGCGGCTGTGAACGGAACTTTATCGGTAACCGGTTGCGGTACCGTAACGGCTGTTGGTTTTGAATACAGTACCACGGCAGGTTTTGCCAATGGCACAGGCACACAGGTATTGGCTACCAACCTGAGTGCAGGCGCATTCAGTGCCACTATTGCGGGTTTAACAGGTGCAACTACTTATTATTATAAAGCTTTTGCAACCAATGCCGCCGGTACCTCTTACGGAACGCAGAACAGTTTTTCCACTTCTTTTGTGGTTCCGGTGGTCATGTCGGCCCAGCCTTTGTTGCGTTATACCGAAAACTTTACCGACATCGCTAACTGGTCGGCCAATTTTACCAGTGGGATAGGAGCTACCCATTTTTCCTCTGTTGCTGTTAACACAACCGGCTCCATTCCATTTGCTACGCGGATCACTACCTCTTCTGCTACTTTTTCTTCGGGTACTTCCGGAGGCGTACAGAAGGGAACTGGTAATATTCAACTGCTGGCTACCGGTGGTACGGATAATTCTTCTTCCGTTGCCTTTGAATTCTATATGAATTTTACCGGCATGAATGCCGGAACACTCAGTTTCGACTGGGCATCAGTTAATAATTCAACCGGTAACAGAAACGGATCACTGCGTGTATATGGAAGCGCAGATGGCATTACTTATACGGAAATCCCGGCTGCCAATGTGATCAATATCACGAATAATATACCGAGTACCGGTACCGTGAACAGTGTGGCTTTGCCCGCTTCGTTCAATAACAGTCCTACGGCCAGGTTACGTTTCTACTACTATAATGGTACAGGTGGTGTGATTACCCCGCCGGCTACTACGGTCAGCGGTTCCAGACCCAAGATCAGCATCGATAACCTGACCGTTACCGGCGTAGCATCTACCCCTTGCGAAACACCTGCAGCGGCACCTTCTTCATTAGTATTTGGTGCAGTTGCCGAAACCAGTGTACAGGGTAGTTTTACTGCTGCGGCCCAGCCTGTGAATGAGTACCTCGTAGTGATGAGTACCAGTCCGACCCTCACTTCTTTACCCATTGATGGGCAGACTTATTTTGCAGGGGATAATATCGGCGACGGAACCGTGATCGACAAAGGCAGTGACCTTACCTTTACCGCCTCCGGTTTAACAGGTGCCACTACCTATTATTTCTTTGTATTTCCGGTGAACAGTGTATGTACCGGCGGACCTAAATATTTAACCACTGATCCGCTCACAGCGGATGTAACTACGGTAGCCGGTTTACCAGCTTGTGCAGCACCTGTTGCACAACCTACAACATTGGTAACAGTACCAGCTATCAATGCTATTCAGGGTTCGTTTACGGCAACTGCTGCTGATGAATACCTGGTGTTGCAGAGCAGCAGTGCTTCGCTTACAGATCTGCCGGTAAATGGCACCAGTTATGCAGCCGGTGCTGTGCTCGGTAATGCTGTGGTTGTGCAGCGTGGTGCAGGTGCCAGCTTTACTGCCGCTAATCTTGCCCCTGCTACGCAGTATTACTATTTTGTTTTCAGCATCAATTCACAGGCCTGTGTTAACGGTCCTGTTTATAATACAGCTTCGCCATTGAGTGGATCAGCCACTACAGAACCTTTACCGGTTTGTGTTACACCAACGGCGCAACCTGCCAATCTTTCGTTTAATGCGTCTAACAGCAGTGTTACCGGAACTTTCAATCCTGCAGGAGCAGGTTATCATTACCTGGTGGTAAAAAGTAGTTCACCATCTCTTACTGCAGTACCTGTTGACAATACTGATTATGCCGCGGGAGATAACCTGGGAGGTGGCACGGTAGTAGCCAATACCGTATCAACCAGTTTTATCGCTACCAATCTTAACAGCTCAACTACTTATTATTTCTTTGTATTCGCCACCAATAAAAATTGCACCGGCGGAACCAAATACCTTGTAACGGCACCCTTAAGTGGTAATGCAACTACCACCAATGCGCCGGTATACAATTACTATTTTGGTAACCTGCACGCACACTCTTCGTATTCTGACGGGAACAAGGACAATGCTGCCTATACACCCATCAATGATTATGCGTATGCAGCGCAATCGCAGGGTATGGATTTTCTGGGCATCTCAGAACACAATCACTTCTCTTCGCTCGATAATCCGGGTAATGAACTGGCCAACTACCGCTCGGGTGTGGCGCAGGCTGTCTTATTCAATGCAGCCAACCCTAATTTCCTTGCCTTATATGGAATGGAGTGGGGGGTGATCAAGGGCGGAGGACATGTACTGATTTACGGTGATGGATTATCCGAATTATTCGGATGGGAGTCGAATGTGAACGGAACCACAGGACCTAACTATGATATTTATGTTCCCAAAAGTACCTACCTGGGTTCTGAAGGATTGTTTAAAGTGGTAAATGATTTCTCGGCTAAGAATGCTTTTGCTACACTGGCGCATCCGAATAGTGGTGATTTTGATAACCTTGCCAATATTCCATACGATCCGGCTGCGGATGATGCCATCTCGGGTACGGCGGTAGAAAGCGGACCATCCACATCTACCAATACCACTTATTCAAATCCGGGTGCTTCCATGTTTTATCTCTGGTATTACCAGAAGTTATTGTCCAAGGGTTACCACCTCGGCCCCACGATTGATCATGATAACCACAACACTACATTCGGTCGCCATACAGCGGCGAGAACGGCAGTGCTGGCACCTTCCTTAACACAGTCAGAGATCATCAAGTCTGTGCGGGACATGCATTTTTATGCTACGGAAGATATGGATGCCAAAGTAGATTTCACGATCAATACTAAGATCATGGGTTCCATTTTTGAAGACAGGAACGCACCTTCTATCAATGTATCACTTACCGATCCAACCAACAATACTTCGAATGCACTGATCAGGGTCATGTACGGACAACCTGGTAGTGGTGTATTCCCTGTAGTGATTGATTCTGTGTATGGCAGTTCTCTGAGTTTTGTAGATAATAACCTGGCCAACAATGCCACCGGTTATTACTATATCGATATTACCAATGGTACTTCCCGCATCGTTACTTCGCCGATCTGGTATACACGTACCTGTACTTCTTCCAGCGAGTTTACCGTGAGTGCCTGTGACAGTTATGAGTGGGCCGGAACGGTGTACACTACGTCAACAGTGGCTACCAAAGTGTTTACCGGTACGGATGGCTGTATCTCAACGGTTACCATGCACCTGACCATTAACAATAGCCCAGCTTCTGTAACCATAGCGCCTGCAGGTGCGGATACAGGATGCCCTGCCAACGGGGTTGTTTTAACAGCTACGGCCGATCTGACCAATGGTGCCATCAGTGCTTATGAATGGTATCAGAACGGAAACCTGGTGGCTACTACCACTACCGGAAATTATACTGCTTTTGCCACAGGCGCTTATGCTGTAAAAGCCATTGCGGCTACTACCTGTTCCGTTACATCCGGAACCATTACCGCTACGGTTACAGATACAGAAGCTCCGGTGATCATATTACCCGCTCCTGTAACACAAAACAACGATGCCGGTGCATGCGGCGCCATTGTCAACTTTACGGCTACAGCTACCGATAATTGCAGTCCGGTTACGATTACCTACAGCCAAGCACCGGGTTCCTTGTTTGCAGTGGGTATTACTACGGTAACGGTAACCGCTACCGATGCATCCGGAAATACCAGTACCGCTGACTTTACGGTAACGGTTTCCGATACAGAGAAACCTACTATCACGGCTCCGTTTGAATACGGGGTTGTGAGTGAGCCCGGCCAGTGCGGTGCTAACATAGCCAATATCGGAACGCCGATCGTAACTGATAATTGTGGTGTATTGAGTGTAACCAATAATCATCCGTCTACCTATTATCCTGTTGGAGCAACGATTGTTACCTGGACCGTTACCGATATCCATGGAAATACAACCGATACGGCCCAACAGATTATTACGGTGGTAGATAATGAATTGCCTTCTATCATGGTAACTAATATTACGGCGGCGGCAGAACCAGGAATTTGCGGTGCAAACCTGGCACTGGCCATTCCTGTAACAGCTGATAACTGTGGTGTGGCAAGTGTTAGCAATAACCACCCCGGTAGTTTTTATCCGGTGGGTGTTACAAACGTAATCTGGACCGTTACAGATCTAAGTGGTATGTCAAAAACAGCCCTGCAGAAAGTGACCGTTACGGATCCGGAATCGCCCGTGATTTCTGACTTGCCTGCTGACCAGTCTTTCTGTGTCAGTGGTACCGGCACGTATACTATTCCATCAATGGTTGCTACAGATAATTGTGTTGTTTCATTTATCAGTTACAGCATCACCGGCGCTACCAATAGAACCGGTATGGGTAATGATGCCAGTGGATTATTTAATGCAGGTGTATCTACCATCACCTGGACCGTGAGTGATGCGGCTGGTAATACCACTCAAGCCACTACCACGGTTACCATCAACACCATACCATCAACAGTGATCATATCCAGTAATGCAGATGCATTCTGTAACGGTGTTACATTAACAGCCGGAGCAGGTGGTTCTTATCTGTGGAGTACAGGAAGTACCGCTCAGCAGATTACTTTAGGTCAGTCTGACGGGGATAGGGTGTATTCGGTAACGGTAACGGTAAACGGTTGCACCAGTGCACCGGCCACATATACCTATCAGAAACAAAACCTCGTTAGCAGTTA
>SCVK01000102.1 GCA_004297075.1 Chitinophagaceae bacterium | reverse complement strand
GTAAAAAGAAAGTGGTACAGTCACACTAAGGTGTGAGTAATGGTTGTAGTACAGACGCCCCGGTTCTCCGGGGCGTATTTTTTGCCGTAGATATGATTATTATCCCTTCTGTCAAATTGGTTTACAGGAATCATGCAAGATTTGAAAACCGGATTATTTTTAAGTAATCACAAAGCGGTGTTATGAAAAAAATAGTCTGTTTTTTATGTTGTTTGATAACTGGTCAGTTATTTGCCCAGGAATCTCTTTTGTTGCTGAAGCAGTTAGTTCCTGTGTCAGTGAACCTGCAGGCAGTAACCTATAAAGGCAAAGACGCTATCCGCATGACCGGATTGAAAAAAACAAGGTACACGCATGAACTGGCAATTCTGCAAAACAGTTCATTCACCAATGGAACCATTGAAGTGGAACTGTCTGGCGACCGGTTGCCTGATACTGATACCAGTAACCGTGGATTTGTAGGCATTGCTTTTCGGGTAGAGGGATCATCGGATAGTCTCAGGAGGTTTGACTGCTTTTACCTCCGTCCTGCCAATGGCAGGGCAGAAGATCAACTGAGGCGTAATCATAGCACACAATATGTATCTGAGCCGGAATACACCTGGCAGCGTTTGCGCAAAGAAAATCCCGGTGTATATGAATCTTATGTTGATCTGGTGCCAGGTGAATGGACAAAAGTGAAAATTGTTGTAAAAGATCGGTATGCCCGCCTGTATGTAAATGATGCGTCAGAGCCATGCCTTATTGTAACTGATCTTAAAAAAAGTGTCAGCACGGGGGCAGTAGCATTGTGGATTGGCGTGGGTACGGAAGCTTATTTCCGCAACCTCAGGATTACAAACGAATAAAAACAGTCTGGTGCCGGAAGGATTAACCTTCCAACATTTTTTTAGCATAAGCTAAACAGATAGCTGTTTCTCTGATGGCATCCGAACCCGCCGGAATATCATATTCCAGCTCGATGGTAACCGGTATTTTGTATTTTTTTTCTTTCAGCAGTTGCAGAATCTCACGGATGGGTGTATCACCATTTCCCCAGGCAACATTGGCACCACCATTGGCTTTGTTTTTTCTGTCTTTGAGGTGCATGCTGGTAATCCGGTCATGTTTGTCTTCAATCAGTTTCAACAGGCTCTCTTTGGTATTGTTACCACCGGCGGCGATATAGTGCCCACAGTCGAGGTTCATGGAATTATAGGGCGATTGTGCCAGTGCTGTATCCCATACCGTATCGGTGGCCTGTAAATGTGCATGGTAACCGATATATACTTTTTCTTTGGCAGCGATATCGCCCAGCCTTTTTGAATGTGCGGGATCGGCAGGTAATTCTATGGTTACAGAGTTAGCACCCAGCGCTTTGGCCGCACGCAATGCATAGCTGATTTCCGCATCTGTATTATTGCTGTTCAAAGCATTGGGTTTGAATGCGTAGATACTGATGCCTGCTTTCTGGTACATTTTACGGATCTCTTTGAACTTATCCATCGGTACACTTGCCCGCCATTCGGCTACCTGTTGCTGGTAAGCGGCCAGTTGTGCTTTCTGTTCATCAGTCAGTTTCATAGGCTGCCCTGGCACCCTGGGCGGAAACTTAACCGGGTTAGCAGGTTTGCCTGCATAGTCTTCGATCGGGTCGCCCATCAACTCTATTGCCGTTACACCTGCCTCCTGGCAATATTTCAAAATCTGCTCAGCACTGCCTGGCAGACTGCGGAAGGAGTAGGTAATTACGCCCACCTGAACACCCTGTATGGTGCCGGGTGTAAATGGCATTGGTATAGTGCCTGCAAAAGCGTTGCGTCCTGCTAACAGGATACCCAGTGTGGCAAAAGCGGATTGCTGTAAAAAACGACGGCGTGTTTGATCAGCTGTAGTATGTAATGGAATTGAAGACATATAAGGTGTTTTAAATGATGGATAAATGGTTATTTATGTTTTATCAGGCTTCCATGGCATCGTACACCACAACCTTGGCCCATAAGTGACTGTAGTTTTTAATAAAGGCAAGATGCAACGGATGGGATTGGTAGGTTGCCTGTCCGGCAAGGTCATCAAAGAACATGAGTTCAGAAACCTGCCAGCTGGTATCCACCACATCGCGTTTTTCGGTACTGGCCAGTACACCTACATGCAGCTTACGGATGGTTTCTATTTTGGCAAGGGTATGTAAGCCCTCCACCAGTTTATCGCGGTCTTCTTTGGAGTCGGGATTCTTTAACCAGAAAAAAACATGGTGAACCAATTGTTTGTTGGCTGCTGCTGTTACCGGTAATGCCGTTGCCGCCAGTCCGGTACCGAGTAGGGTAGTAGTGGCCAGGAATTTTCTTCTGCTGGATGTTTTCATAAGTGTAGATTAGAATCCTAATATACAAAGCCCTTGTCAGGCAACCGAATTTTACTGTTTATTCCACAATACGGAAGGGGTTAGATTTTAAAGAAGATCTTTTTCCTGTAAAGGAAATAACAAAGTCCCCATTCGAGAGAGAATACACAGAGCGCCGACAGGATATGGCTAACCGATTCGGGGGTAGATACCCAGGATAATACACCATTACTGATAGCACTGATATACCCGGTGAACCAGCGGTTGGCCACGATCTCTATAAAAAGATAAATAAACAATGAGTTCATGCCTACAACGGTAAAAAAAAGGAGGTATTTGCGATGACTACGTATATCGATCCACCAATAACAGGCTGCCAGTCCGGCCAGACACCAACCCAGTGATGCCAGCACAAACGAACTGGTGGCAATCCGTTTGATGATGGGTGTGATACCAGCCGCATCCAATGCGAAACCAACTGCGAGGCATAGTGCAGACCAGATCAGTAGGTTGCGGATCACTTTGTTACTGTTTTGCAGCAGCATTTTTCCAACCAGGGCGCCGGCAACCGTATGCACCGCTGTGGGTATACAATTGATAGCTACCCAACCGCCTTGATTGATCTTATGCATCAGTAACCAGTCTACATAATTACCAAAATTATGCTGGTCAGTAAAGGGCTGGTCAAAACCGGGAATCTGGGTACAGCGATACAAAACTTCTGTCAGTAGCAGTAACCCGGCACATACCAGGATCTGTGTCACTGTTTTGCATTCGAAAATGAGAAATGCCACCAGTGTAGTAAAAGAGAGCTGGGTTAATACATCCCACAATTCAAAAGAGAGGCCGGTTTTCCGAACTGCATAATCCAATACCCCCCAGAAGAATAACCAGCCACATCGTTTCAGGGTTTTGCGTAAACGATGCACCCAATCCTGCCCGGCTTCTTTCTGCCGTGTTAAAGAATAGGCCATAGATACACCCGCCATAAACATGAATGCGGGTTGCACCAGATCCCAGAAGCGGAGTCCGTTCCAGGGATGGTGGAAGAACTGTTGTACCAGACCATGAAGATTAGAATTTTCTGTAGCGGCCAACAGGCTTTCATATAAGCCGGCACTCTCCAATACCAGCAGTACCATGATGAGCCCACGCATAAAATCCAGGGATAGTAATCTTTTCAAAGCAGATAATTTGGTTAGACAAATGTTGTTTGAATATACAAATAACCTTTGCAGCGCAAGCTGCTTTGTTTAAGATTTTGCAGTAATCAAAACTTTAAATAGATTTAGCCACCCTATGAAAAGAGACCGGATACTTTCCGTACTGTTAGTCAGTATTATCAGCATCGTTGGCCTTGTGCGTGGGCTCCGGATGATTATTCCGCAAAACAAGCTGACTATTCTTTTCCCTTTTCCGGAAGAAATGATCTCTGGTTCCTTATTCAGTAATTATACCGTTTTAGGCTGGATTCTTTTCTGTATGCTCGGTGTTTTTGGATTGGTTACCTTACGTTGTATCTACACCAAGAACAGACTGTTCCCCTACCTGGTCATTATGCTGGGTATTTTTGCTTCGTTTCTTACATTAACCCATATTCTGTACGGCGGATTCGCCTGGATACATCTCGTGTTATTGCCCATCAGTCTCGGTACCATTCTGCTGGGTGTTGTGCAAACACCCAAAGAATTTTGATCCAATCGCTGTTTAATCCCATGGGTGCGTATTTGAAATCGCGTATTTCCCTCCTCCCGAAAAAAACAAAGCGATGCTGAGAAACAGGTAGATGGCCAGGAGATCTAGCGACCAGCCACCAAATGCATTCATCGTAAACAGAGAGGGTAGTTGCGTAAGTAATATCGCTGTTAAACAATTGATGGCAAATACCAGTGCCGCCAGCCTGGTGCGGAAGCCGATGATGATAAGGCAGGGGGCCATAATTTCTCCCACATACACGCCATAACCCAAAAAAGAAGGTACTCCCATTTTAGCCATCAATCCTTCAATAAAACCGATACCGCTGAATAGTTTGCTGATGCCATAGACCAGCATGGTACCTGCTATGATGACTCTCGTAAGCAGTAACCCAAGTTGATTGTTTCTTTCCATTGTTTGATGTATGAATAGTTAAAAAAGATACCTGACAAAAATGCCTGCATTCTCCAGTTGTCTGGCGCCGTTGTTGAACTGATCCAGGTTAACCGCTACTCCATACTGGGTGGTTTCCTGCTGGATGCCGGCCCTGAATTGCTGGATGCCCCGCTGGTATTGGGTAAAATCAGTATTCGCTATAACCTGTAAGCGGAAATAAACATTTGTACCGGGTTGAAGCAACGGATTGTATTCGAGAATCAGTGATTGCTCCAGTGTAATTCCGGTTTGATAAGTAGCACCAGCTGCATATAAAAAACGCAATGGGCCGGTCTGGTATTGGTATTGTAAAGCAATCGTGGCAAAAGATCCCGGATTTTTGATGCCGATAGCCGTATGCAGTGAGAGTGGTTTATTGAGTGCAACAGACAGGGTATTGCGGATAAAGAAAATATCGTTCTTAGCAGAACGGTATTCTGTATCGTATACCACCAGGTTGTTGAAGCGGAGTTTCTTGCTGAAAAAATGATTGATTCCATGCTGGTAAAACAGGGAACGATAACCTGTAACCAGTTCAGGTGTATAAGAGGTTTTCTGTGCAGGACAGGGTAAGCTGCTGAAAAGAAAAATGCACAGCAGACTTGAGAGTAAGTTTTTTTCGGGTGCCATCGTTTTGCTTTTAGGGTAACTAAAGCAAAACTATACAGTGCATTCTGCGGGATTCTTAAGGTAGCTTAAGAATCGTTTCGGGCGTGTTTTTTTCGCAGGTGACTCAGAAATTCCGGTGTTACACCCAGATAAGAAGCAATGATATATTGGGGTACCCGCTGTTCAATATCCCGGTAGTCGGAGCGGAACCTGGTATAGCGTTCGTAAGCATCCACACTCATATTTTCGATCGTTCGTTCCTGTAAAGCCACATAAGCAGCCTGTATTTTGATCCGGAAAAAATCGCTTATGGCTGGTACCAGGCGGAAGAGTTCTTCGAGGTTATTTTTACTGATCTGTATCAGTACCGTATTCTCCACTGCCTGCAAAAACATTCGCGATGGCTGCTGACTGAGGTAACTGTACAGATCATTGATCCACCAGTTCTCAATACCTAATTGCAAAGTATGTTCCTGGTTGTTTTCATCCACATAAAAACTCCGCATACAACCACTGGCTACAAAACGCATATGTCTGGATACCTGTCCGGGCTGTAAGAGGAATTTCTTTTTGTCGACAGAAACGATGTCGAGACGCGGAAGAATCTCCGCTATTTCCACTTCGCTGAGAGAAACCGTTTTACGGAAATGACTGATCAATAGCGGAATGGCTTCTTCTGCATGCATGGCTGGTAGCATTTTCAGGAATGTCATTTCTAAGATACACAATCTTGTTTTGCTAAGGAACTCTACTGACGGACCGCAAGACTGTTTGTACTGCCATAGCTATAAAATAAAGCCGAATTTTACAGAGACTTCAGGATTGATGAACGGTAATGTATATCGTTCGGTTCCTACGGGCACATTTTTGTTACCGGCAAAACGGAAACTGAGTCCCGCCCAGGGGGAAATATAGATCCGTTTTTTAATCCGATAATGATATCCTACACTTCCGTTGAACAGCCAGTTAAAGAAGGAAGCCTGTGTACCACTGCTTTTACTGATGATGGTGCTTTGCCAGAAAACAGGTCCTGCACCAACCCACCAGCCCCGCCAGCCAGGTTTAAGAAAATAATCGGCTACCAGTGCATACGCATTCAGCTGGTGATGGGTAAAAGCGCTGTTTGTAGTAAAATCCGGTTTGTTCACTTTTGCCGTTAAGAGCCGGAACCGAACCTGGTCTCTCCCGATCCAGCTGGCACCAAAATAGCCACCCAGCACAAAGGGCAGCACATCCAGTTCCATCCCTGCCTGCCAATCGCCGGTGGCTGTGTCGGAACTGTTTTGCGCATGAGTCTGCAGGAAACAGAGTAAAGCAACGAACAGAAACCATCTTTTCATACGGCTAAGCTACCCTGTTTTTGGCAGATAGAACATGATTTCGGTCAGGTAACGACAGGAATAAAAAAATCTCTGTAGCTCCTTTTATACATGGGTAAAGAAAACTACAGAGACGTAAATACAGGTGCGCATAAAACCTGCTTAGGCATATGAGCGATTAATTTTACTTCTATTTTGGCATCAGCCGTATTGATAGGGCAAACAGAGAATGAAGGATAATCAATAATAGTTTCCCATAATCTCTGATACAGATTAATATTTATACCCGATCCCTTTTTTGATCGATTGAATACCTCCCCAGCTTCTGCTACCGTTAGATTGCAGACCAGCGTCCTTGTCAGAAGTCATGATCACAAACTGGCATCCCTGTTTGGCCGCCTCCTTTTTTAATTTTTCTTCCGCTTTTTTATCACTACCGGCAGCAGTTCGGTAATTGATGAGACTGGTTTTGCCGCGTATTTCGCCAATTTTGGTAAGACCGGCAGAAGCCGCATTATCTTCCAGTATCATTACGTTTGCCCAGTCATCTTCAGAATTGATGGTGATTTTAGGACTAACCGTTTCTGTACGGCCACTTTTGCCATACACGATTTTTTCTACTGCGTATTTGCTGATGGTTTGTTCTGCATCTTCATTTACATATTTATAGATTACGGTAAATTCTGTATTACGTACCACACTGCCTTCAACCGTTTTGCCGTTGTGGAGATACAATTTGTCTGCTTGTGAGAATGCCATTGTGCTGATGCTAACTGCCAGTGCTACAAGAAATGTTTTCATAAAAGGGTTTCGCTTTTGGTTGATAATTCGATTTACAGACAACAAAATTAATACGCCAGATGCCCTGAAATGTAATACAGTATTGATTTCACATAAGTTTTGCGAATGAAGTAAAGTGCTCACATATTTATGTGATGTGCTTTGCCGCTGATGGGTAATTCAGACCAGTTATGTAATTCGGTAAAAATGAATTTGCCTGAAAATGGAGCGGGTAAAGAAGTAATGTTGTAATAATTTTTATGAAAAAAAAATAAAACGGATCATTGTTTCAGCACCTCATATTGCTGACTATTCAGTTGTGGCATTAGTAAGAGAACATCGGAGAGTTGCTGGTAATCAATTTCTCTGGTGATGATGATTCTAAAAGAAGCTTCCCGGATCCGGGCGGTATCGGTTTTAAGCACCGTTGCCATCTGGTGATAGGAGAGCGGAACCCGGTCTTGCCCGGACATTCTGATGATTTCATTTTCCCGGAGAACAATACAATTTTCATAATCAGTTGCTTTGGCCTGTCTGATACCGGCTTCCTCATCATAAAGTGTTGTAGGGCTGGTGGATCTGGCAGAAGAGTAATAGAAATAAGTGCCACTGATCATCATGATCAAAATGACAACTAACAACAAGGCTACAAGCTTTATCAGCAGCAACGGTTTCATAAGAATGACCTGTTTATGCGGTTACCGGGTACAGGGGGCATGATAGATATCATTCCATATCCAGGGTAAAACTACATCAACCCGTCAGTCTGAAATAGGGGAAATTTCCCGTATTATTTGGGCTGATCTGCCATCAGTCATATTGCCGTTTTCCGTTTTCTATCAATAGCCTGATAGTAAAGCGCTTGTGTCAATCAGTAAATCCCGAAAGAATTCTTCAATCCACTTCTATCTGGAAAAGACAAGCAGGAACATTGTGGTAATGATCGGGCAAGCCATTGGTGTTTTTCAGATCGAACATACCCAGAAATTGGAAACCGGCATCCTGGTAATAACGGATGAGGCGGGTATTGTTATCCAGCGTATCCAGTCTGACATATTGTTTACCATTTGCTTTGGCATACATTTTTGCCCAGGGTACGATCCTGAATACAAAGTTGTTACCTCTGAACAGCGGATTGGTGGCTATACGATGGATATAGATGGAAGGGTCAGCATTTTTTTCTTCCCAGATCTGTTCATCGCTGAAAGTGGTTACCCAACTGCAGGCAATCTGATCGTTGATCAGCATTTTCCATTGTCTGTTTTCTTTGATTTCCGTTTCAACCAGTTCTCTGGCAAACTCGGGCCATACCACTACTGTTTTTTTAGAGCGTTGGTACTCGGCTGCCAGCCGGTACAGGCGATAGATCTCTGTGATATCTGTAAGTGTACTGTTTTCAATTCTGATCTCCGGAGCAGTTGCAGTGTGCATAGGTTTTTTTGCGAATTTATGCCAGGATCCGGGGGCTGCATGTTCATTTTATGTGAATGGCGGGATAGGTTGACGGAGAAGAGAAGGGAAGTACAAAAATTACATCAGGCTCTTTTCTAAAGAATGCGTAACAGCATTTCCATTAACGCTGATACCGCAAAAGTGTTTACTCGTTCTCAGCACGGGTTAAGGCAAAATATACCACGTATAACCAACCACAGATGCCGTGAAAAATGGCCCAGAGAATAGAGCGGTTTCTTGACCAGGAGGTAACAACGGCAATGACGGCTCCTAATCCTACGCCCGATTCAAGTATGTTTTTTGAATTTACCATACTTCCACTTTCAATATGAGCCATGGCAGGAAAAGCAATGATAATCGCAAGTAGAAAGAAGCTGACCTGTTTCATACAATCTATTTGTTTGAATGAAAAAATTAACTGTACTGAATTTAATCAAAATAATCTTTAACTGGTGTTTATATCAAAACTGATTACATCTATTACCGCAGTTTTAAAAAGAAAGAGAAACCAGCAACGCCCAACTTACCCCCTATTTTAGCATGGGGTACAATAGCATAATTACATGCTGATTTTAGCCTTGATTATCAGCAGTTTAAACAATTGAAGCTATCGCCCACGCTTTATCATTTCCACTACATCAGCCCGTCTGCACCAGCATACAATGATGACGCTGGCACCTAAAAGCAAATGATTAAGTGTTGAAATATTGCAGCTGTTTTGATAGATAGAGCCTGAATATTCCTTCCAGTGCCAGGGAAAAACTTTTTCAACAATGGGCAGGTTCAGATCTAACTGTTTATTAAGAATAGCAGGAGCCAGGTCTGCCAGGTCTGGAAATACAGTTCCCAAAAGCGTTGCAACTGTTATAAAACGAAACTTCCTGTTTGTTTTTACAGTTAAGAATAACATAAGTAACAGGCCTGTAACTGCATCTGCTTTGGCATTAACGGGATAACAATGAGGAATATAGTCTAACGCACCATGTGAAATAATGCCGGCAGCAAATCCCAATATGCCTGTCACAAGTACGGGTCTAACCGTTTGCGATCGGGTAATGGATTTCGCATCCGTTAGTAAAACAGCCAGGCCAATGGCAGAAGTCAGGTGAAATAGTACATTCATGTTTACTTTCTGTTACGGGATACCTTTATCGAATAAAATCACCTTTTCTGTTTTTTAAATAATATATTCTTTTCACCTTCCGTACTTAACAACAGGTTTTTTCCTTCCTGCATTACACTATACGTAGTATAAGTATACCGAGGAAGTGCATTGCCAAACCGTTCACAATATTTACAGGTGGTTAAAAAACCACTAATGAATGTCCCAAATGGGTTCTTCGCCATTTCCGCTCTGTAATGGTAGTAACCACCCGCTGTACTATCTATCCTTTTTTTCGTTAACCGGTTATTGATAAATGTTACCGGTATTTTAGTGATCGTTATAGTGCTGTCTGAAATGGTGATACTAACCTCGATGTAACGCTCATTTCTGACTAATTTTTCTTCTTTCGAAGGTGCCAGCCCCAGTGCGGGCGGTAAAAAATGAATAGGGTTATTTTCGTATCCGATGTATCTGCCGTTTGGGATCTGTGCTTGCAGCGATGAAAGGGTGCCTAAGAACAACAGGCAGAACAATACCGGGCCGGATAATCGGGATATGGGCATAAATGATATTTTACAGAAACGCAGGCGATTCCACTATGCGCTATTGGCTTCTATTCTGTTTGCAATCCTATCTGACAATCCTTGCCGGTTCCTGTTTATTTTTTCTTTTGCCGGAACAACCACTCTATCATCAGCGAATCTGTATACGCTGCCAGCCAGGCAAAATGTCCTGTTTCGGGCAGGCGGGTGTAACCGGGATGTGCGCCCGCAGTCGTTAAAGCATTTACCATATCATCCGACATTTTTACATTTACAGAAGGATCTTCTGCGCCATGAAAAACCCAGATGGGTAAATGAGCGATGGTAGCGGCTCTCGCACTATCTCCTCCGCCACAAACCGGAACCGCTGCTGCAAAAAGAGAAGGGTATCTTTGGATGATATCGAAAGTACCAAAGCCACCCATGGATAAACCGGTGATATAAATACGGTTGGTATCAATGGCCATTTGTTTGGTGAGTTGCCGGATCAGATCGATCAAAATGGCTACCTGTTTGGAGGGCTCGGCTTTTAATGTCAGTTTGCGGCTTCCGCTACCGGCTCTTTCAAAATTATCCCAGCGGGCCCCGGGCGGACATTGCGGTGCCAACACAATGGCCTGGTGGGCAGCCATGGCCTGGTCTGTGGCAAAATTCATGGCGCCCCATTTTAGCTGTGCTTCATTATCGGTTCCCCTTTCGCCAGAGCCATGGAGAAACACAACCAGTGGGTATTTGCGCATGGTATCGTAATCGGGTACCAATAAGCGATACGCCAGCGTATCGCCCGCCACTATATGTTTACGGGCCGCAAAACGGTTGGTTTGAGCGGTAAGACTGGATAACACTGTAAATGTCAAGAGGAGAATCCCTGTAAAACGTTTTATGGGTTTAGATGGTATCATAGCGGGTAATTGAAATAATTATGTAAAGGAATTGGATAGTTGTTCATGCAGCAAAACCTATACATCCCTGTACCATAAAACTAAGGTTTCATTGTTTGCCAGCCAATGGTGTTTTCCCCGTATTTTTCAGTTGCCAGTTAGGTAACCGTACAAGTGTGCGACGCAACCCCGCTGCCCAATGCTCCTAAGCCGGTACCAAAAACAATCCATAAAAAATTGCGTGCGATTGTCAATCCTAACGACCGTTAGCTTAAATTTGCGCCATAAAACTGATAAATCCATGCATTTTGAACTGAGCGAAGAGCACCTGATGATCCAGAAAGCGGCCCGTGATTTTGCCCGCACCGAATGTTTACCCGGCGTAATTGAACGTGATGAACACCAGAAATTTCCCCGCGAGCAGGTACTGAAACTGGCCGAGCTCGGTTTTATGGGTATGATGGTGAGCCCGGATTACGGCGGTTCAGGCATGGATACCCTCAGTTATGTGCTGGCCATGGAAGAGATCAGTAAAGTGGATGCCAGCACCAGCGTGAGCATGAGTGTGAACAATAGCCTGGTTTGCTGGGGACTGGAAGCCTTTGGCAACGAGGAACAAAAGAAAAAATACCTGACCCCGCTGGCCCAGGGCCGTAAAGACGGGGAGCTTTATATTGGCGCTTTTTTATTAAGCGAGCCCGAAGCCGGTAGCGATGCCACCAGTCAGCAGACCACTGCCGAAGACAAGGGCGATCATTACCTGATCAATGGTACCAAGAACTGGATCACCAATGGTTCATCGGCCTCTGTTTACCTCGTGATCGCACAAACCGATCCGGCCAAGGGAAGCCGGGGTATCAATGCCTTTATTGTGGAGAAAAACAGTCCGGGTATTGTAGTAGCCGCCAAGGAGAACAAACTCGGGATCCGGGGCAGCGATACACACAGTATTATGTTCAGCGATGTGAAGGTTCCGAAAGAGAACCGGATCGGCGAAGATGGTTTCGGTTTCAAGTTTGCGATGAAAACCCTGGCCGGTGGCCGTATCGGGATTGCCTCGCAGGCCCTCGGTATTGCCAGTGGTGCCTATGAGCTGGCATTGGCCTATAGTAAACAGCGCAAAGCGTTTGGCAAAGAGATCATGCATCACCAGGCCATCCAGTTCAAACTGGCCGATATGGCCACCAAAATAGAAGCGGCCCGCCTGCTTTGTTTAAAAGCTGCATGGGAAAAAGATAACGGACTGGATTATACCCTCAGCTCTTCCATGGCCAAAGTATTTGCGTCTGAAGTAGCCATGTGGGTTACCACCGAAGCGGTACAGATACACGGTGGTTATGGTTTTGTAAAAGAATACCATGTAGAACGCCTGATGCGCGATGCGAAGATCACCCAGATTTATGAGGGTACGAGTGAAGTGCAGCGGATCGTGATTTCGAGAAGTATTCTTAAATAGGATTAACGAATTAGTGGATGGCGGATCTGCGGATTGAGCGCCATTGCTGTTCTGTATAAGTTTTGAACGCTGGATGCTGTTTTTGTAAAACGGTTCCAGCGTTTTTATTTTTTAATCCGTGAATCCGTAATCCGTCAATCCGCTAATTTTACAGTTCATGATAAGAGCCAGATCATTGCTGTTTGTCCTACTGTTGCCACTAACGAAAAGTATGCTGGCGCAGGATAGTATTGTTATATCACAATTACTACGGCGGATCGATCAGTTGCAGGTTAAGGAGAGTAGTGTGTTTCCAAAAGGGTCATTTGCTTCGTACCGGTTATATGCGTTGAATAAGGACCGTGAGAAAGCAGATGTGAATGCTTTTTTTACAGGGTTGATCGGTTTTACCCTGAAAGACTTACAGCCACATTTTTCCGGGGTGGAGCAGCAACTGTTAGATAAGATCCTTCAAAACAGTTTACCGGTTTATTCCAAGTTTCAGAACCGGAAGGGAAGACCCACGTATAATTTCTGGCCCACCGATACACCCCGGATCTTTCCCAATGGCGGCTGGCTGAATGTGTTTGATAAACAACAGGCTTTGCCCGATGACCTGGACGATACCGTGATTATGTTACTTGCCCTGAATGCACCGGACTCGGTGGCCAGGCAGGTTCATGCACTGATGCAGGGTTTTGTAAACAACGGACAGAAACCCGTTAAAAACACATTCAGGGATTTCCGCAAAATTGGTGCGTACTCTACCTGGTTCGGAAAAAAAATGCCGGTTGATTTTGATGTATGTGTACTCGCCAATGTATTATATTTTGTTCAGCGATATCAATTGAACTGGACGGCGGCCGATACTGCCAGTTTACAACTGATTGAAAAAGTGCTGGAGGAGAAAAAGCATCTTACATCCGCAGCCTATGTATCGCCGCATTACAGCAAACTTCCCATTATTCTGTATCATTTATCGAGGCTGATGAGTGTAAAACCGATCCCTTCGCTGGAAAAATACGGGCCCTTACTGGTAGAACAGGCCAAAGAAGCCTGTAACAACACAACCGATTTTATGGAGCAGGTGATTCTCAGCACTTCGCTGTTACGATGGGGTGTGCAGCCCCCTGCCCTAAAAATCTATACGGAAGGAAGCCTTACCGAACTGATAGAAGAAGGCAGTTTTTCTTTCTTCATCGCCAATATGGCTTCCATGCTGCCCGATCCGTTAAAGCAATGGATGGGTGGGGCAGGGGTAGGTAAGTTTTATTATGATTGTGATGCGTATAATAATCTGTTGGTGCTCGAATACCTAGTTTGGAAGAAACGATTAGCGGATTTGAGATAGTAATACACTCGTTTCTCTGCGAAACGAGTGCTTCCAAATATCCGGAAATAAATACGCTAATCCGTCATCCGCAAATCAAAAAATAGCTATGTCAGTGAATCTGGAAAAATATAATGAAATAAAAAAAGAACTCGGCACAACCACCCTCGTAGCCGTTAGCAAAACCAAACCCAACGAAGACATACAGGAACTCTATGCGCTGGGGCAACGTGATTTTGGAGAGAATTATGTGCAGGAACTGGTGGATAAGGAAGCTGCTTTACCGAAAGATATCCGCTGGCATTTTATCGGTCATCTGCAGAGCAATAAAGTGAAATACATCGCACCTTTTGTGTACCTGATACATGGGGTGGATAGTTTTAAACTGCTGCAGGAGATCAACAAACAGGCGGTTAAACAAAACCGGATCATTGATTGCCTGCTGCAGGTACATATTGCACAGGAAGAAACCAAATTCGGCATGAATGAAACCGAACTGGAAGAAGCACTGGCTGGAGCCGCAGCTTTACCCAATGTGCGGGTCTGTGGTTTGATGGGAATGGGTTCCTTCAGTGATGACCTGGAGAAAGTGAGAGGTGAATTCCGTTTCCTGAAAGCATTGTTTGATAAGTGCAGTGAATGGCCGGTGGTGGGTATTGAGTGGGCAATTTTGAGTATGGGGATGAGCGGGGATTATGCTATAGCGATGGAAGAGGGTAGCACGACGGTAAGGATCGGGAGCCTGTTGTTCGGTGCCCGAACATACAAAGAGAAAGGAATTTAGGAATTTGAAAATGTGCTGATTTGAAAATTTGAAAATGGGGTTTCATTTTCAAATTAACACATTTTCAAATTCTCAAATTACTTCAACGTTTCATCGAGCCATTTGTAAAATTCTCTTTGCCATACCAATGCATTCTGTGCACTTAATACCCAATGGTTTTCATCGGGGATGTATAGAAAGCGGCTTTTAATACCTTTTAACTGTGCTGCCTGGAATGCCTGCTGGCCCTGCTCAATAGGTACCCTGTAATCGCGGCCGCCTTGTATGATGAGGATAGGTGTATTCCATTTTTCTATAAAATTGCTGGGCGATTGTGAGAAGGAGCGCTGTGCAACAGCATTGTTCTTATCCCAGTAGTTGCCACCCTTTTCCCAGTTCTCGAAAAACATTTCGTCGGTGGTGCCGTACATGCTTTTGAAATCAAATACCCCGTCGTGCGAAATAAAGGTCTTAAAACGGCCCTCGTGCTGGCTAGCCAGGGCAAATACAGAGAAACCGCCGAAGCTGGCACCAATGGCCCCTAAACGACCCTTATCTACAAAGGGTTCTTTGGCAACGGCATCAATGGCGCTGAGGTAATCCTGGATCACCTGTCCGCCCCAGTCTTTACTCACCTGTTCATTCCATTCTGTGCCAAAACCCGGCATACCCCGCCGTGCGGGTGCAACAATAATATATCCCTGCGAAGCCATCAACTGAAAATTCCAGCGGAAAGAATAGGATTGTGTTAAAGGCGATTGCGGGCCACCCTGGCAATAGAGCAGGGTAGGATATTTTTTGGCCGGATCAAATCCCGGAGGATATACCACCCATACCAGCATCTGTTTATTGTCGGTAGTAGTTACAAACCTGCGCTCCGTTTTTACTTTTTTGATTTTGGCATACGCTGCATCATTTACATGGGTAAACTGTACCATTTTGCCACTGGTCAGTTTCAGTTGATACAGTTCCGTAGCCCGATTCATATCATTACGTGCCACAATCAGTGCATTCTCCGTTTCGGCAACAATGGCACTCACATCAAAATCACCGGTGGTTAACTGTGTAATAACAGGAGAAGTTTTTGTTACCAATGCATCATTCACACGAAACAGCTGCAGTGTTCCATTAACTGGCGCAATAAAATAAATACTATCTCCTCTGCGGCTCCAGAGAAAACTTTCTACATGAATATCATCGCGCTGGGCTGTCAGGTTTACCTGAGTTTTGCCATCAGATACAATGATGTCCTGTTTATCCGCTTCGTAACCATCCCTTTTCATCTGCAGCCAGGCCAGTTGCCCTTTGCTGTTAAATGCCGGACTCACATCATAGCCCTTATTACTTTCGGTAAGGTTGCGGGTTTTACCGGTCAGGGCATCATATTCGTACAGGTCTGTATTAGTGCTGAGGGCATATTCTGTCCCGGCTTTTTTCTTGGCTACATATACCAGGTGTCTGCCATCCGGGTTCCATACAAAATCCTCATCGCCGCCAAAGGGTTTGGTAGGACAATCAAA
>SCVK01000101.1 GCA_004297075.1 Chitinophagaceae bacterium | reverse complement strand
GCGGCCGAGAATTTTTTCCAGCCCTCTTCTCCATCCGTAGCTTCCTCTACCACAAACCCCTCATTGGCAAGGATCTCTTTCAGCACATTGCGGATGGCTTTTTCATCGTCTATGATCAGAATATTCGGCATACTGCGTATTTATTGCTAAGATAAGTGTTCATTCCGGCTGAACTGTTACAGGAATAACTGTTAAGGTTTTGTTGCAGTCAGAACCGGTACCGGACCCCGGCAAACAAGTTCCTGCCGGGTGCGGGATTATAGTACCTTTTTCCCAGGGCATTGATATCATTGCCAAGGCTATAGCGCTGGTTAAGCAGGTTATCGATCCCCGCAAAAAAATCCCATTGTTTTGACTGCTGTTTAGTTCTGTAACCCCATTTCAGCTGCGCCAGCTGATATCCATCAGCATATACATCATTGGCATCGGTGAGGGGTAAGGCTCCGGTAACATTGAATGATGCATTCACATACCATCTTTTTTGCATCTCAATATCCATGCCGGTTACCCAGATCTGGCGGGGCACACCCGTTAGGGCATTGCCTGTATAATCCGTACTGCCCTGGCGGTAATCGGTAAAGCGGTAGGGCTGGTAACTATAACTGCTCCAAACCTGCCAGCGGGTGATGAATCTGCTGCCAGCATCTATCAATTTGTATTTCAGCAAGGCTTCCAGTCCGTTCTGCCGGGTACGGCCAGCATTCACAAAATATTCCGCCCCTGTACTATTGGTTCTTCGTACGATCGTGTTCTGCAGGGTGAAAAAATAAGCGGCCAGGTCAAATTGCAGGCGACTGTTTGCCGTTTCTCCTTTGACGCCCGCTTCTATATTCCATCCGTATTCTGCCTCCAGGTTACCATAATAATTTCCATCAGAAGGTCTTACTTCGGCCAATGCCGGTGGTGAGAATCCTTTGGCTGCCAGCAGGTATACAGAAATATCTCTGGTTAACCTGTACGTCAACGCTATTCTCGGGGTGAGTACCCCGCTGGTTTTCTTATTTACAAAGTCTGTATTCGGGTCTGTGAGGCGTTTGTACCGGTAGAATTGGTTGTTGAGGCTGAGTCCGGCGGTGATCACCCATTTCTCTCCCATACTCAGTTGCGCCTGTGAAAAAGCGAACCATTGAATGGCGTAGATATCATCTCTGAACTGGACCGTATCGGCTTTACCGGCGCGGTTCCCGAAATTATCGATCAGCGAATGGTTGTGTAACCATTCCACCCCATTGATCCATTGCAACCGGGTGTTGTTCTTGCGGATTGAATAAGCCAGTTGTGTACCTGCGCCTATATTGGCTTCTCCTCTTTTTTCATAATTGGTGATAAAAGGATTGGCCAATGAAGTGTGACTGAGACTGAGGAAATTTTTCCATACCAGTTGTTTACTGATTTTGGTTTCCTGCCGAAGGGCACCCAGTATGGTTTTGTTATAGATAGCGGTTTGCTGCTGTACGGCACCGGGTAAAGCACCTGCCGGTTGCCGGGCCAGTACCGGATTCTGTTGCATTTGCGCGAGCGTGATCCCGCCAGGCGTTTGATAAAACAGGTCAGTGTACCATAAAAGCCATGTCAGTTCCTGTGTATTTCCCTGCCAGCTACCCTGCCACTTAACCATATCTTTCCGCGAAGCAGATTGCTGGCGGTAACCATCTGATTGCTGGTGACTTTGTTGCAGGGAAGAAGTGAAGTGTTTGGTACTGTATTCCCAGCCTGCCTGTTGCTGAAACAAACCATAGGAGCCTCCCAGCAAACCGGCAGAAAATTGATGTGCAGGTTGTGCCATATACCCCATTTCTGAGCGAAACAATACTGCCCCACCCGTACCGGCCCCATATACACTGGCTGCGGGTCCTTTAATGATCTCTACCCCGGTAAGCTGGTTCAGATCTACCAGGTTCAGGTAGGTATTGCCCCCGCCATCTGTGAGAGGGATCTCGTTCCAATATACTTTTACATTACGAACACCAAAAGGCGAGCGTAACAGGCTGCCGCGGATAGATAAACGATAACTGGCAGGAGATCTTTCTTCTACCCGTATACCGGGCACTGTATTCATCACAGGCACCAGCGATGCGTTGCCATAACGCGTAAGATCAGCGCTTCCCAGTATGGCGATGGCGGCGGGTACTGCTTTCCACTGCAGATGGGATTGAAAAGCCTGTACGGCTACTTCCGGCAACAGGGTATCCGTGGTAAATCCTTTGCCCAGACTATCCCGCTGCGAAAAAAGCAAGACCGGGAACAGTACCATCGGGATCCACACAAAAAAAGGTTTCATTCTGCCCATATGCTAAGTTAACCTGCAAACAAAAACCCGGAACTGTTGGGTCCGGGTTTTTACGATTTCGTTGTGGCTTATTTTCTCAGGTACATCACTTCTTTTACCAGTTTCACCGTGCGGGTTACATCCGGCATGGCCAGGGCCGCCAGATTGGGTGCATAGTGCATCGGTGCGTCGGCGCTGTTGATGCGGCGGATAGGTGCATCCAGGTAGTCGAATCCTTCTTTCTGGATCCGGTAAGTGATCTCTGAAGAAACAGAGGCAAAGGGCCATTGCTCTTCCACAATCACCAGTCGGTTGGTTTTCTTCACACTTTCCAGGATGGTCTGCCAGTCCAGCGGACGAATGGTTCTCAGATCAATGACTTCGGCACTGATACCCTCTTTCTCCAGCTCTGCTGCAGCCGCCAGCGCTACTTTCATCATTTTGTTATAGGCAACCAGGGTTACATCGCGACCCTGTTTTTTCACATCGGCTTTGCCAAGAGGGATATAGTATTCCTCATCAGGCACATCACTTTTATCGCCATACATTACTTCGCTCTCCATAAACATCACCGGATCCTGTTCGTAACGGATCGCCTGTTTCAGCAAACCTTTGGCATCATAGCCATTGGAGGGTGATACCACTTTGATACCCGGAATATTGGCATAATAGCTTTCAAAAGCGGTAGAGTGCTGTGCGCCCAGCTGACCGGCACTGCCATTGGGCCCGCGGAAAACGATGGGACAACCGATCTGTCCGCCACTCATAGCCAGCATTTTAGAAGCGGTGTTCAGGATCTGGTCCATGGCCAGTACGGCAAAGTTCCAGGTCATGAATTCTACAATCGGACGAAGACCATTCTGGGCCGCGCCCACTGCCACAGCGGTAAAACCCAGTTCTGCAATGGGAGTATCAATTACACGTTTACTTCCAAATTCGGCCAGCATTCCCTGGCTCACTTTATAGGCACCATTGTATTCGGCAACTTCTTCCCCCATTAAAAAGACTTTTTCGTCTCTTCTCATTTCTTCACTCATGGCTTCACGCAAAGCCTCTCTGAAAGCAATAGAACGCATCTGAACAGTTTTAAAATGAGCAGCAAAAATATAAGAT
>SCVK01000100.1 GCA_004297075.1 Chitinophagaceae bacterium | reverse complement strand
GCCAGTTGCGAAATGCCGGTGAAAAAAGCGATCCCCTTTGCCAATAAACCGGAAGATATTGTACCGGGTGTTTCCAAATACTACGCTACCACCTATGTACAGGATGGCGATGTAGTGAGTGTACTGGCCAAAGTGCGCGACGGACGTCCGATCAAAATAGAAGGTAACGACCTGAGCCCCATCACCAAAGGCGGTACTTCTGCCCGCGTGCAGGCTTCGGTACTCGACCTGTATGATACTGCCCGTCTGCGTTTCCCTACCATCGATGGAAAAGAAGTAACCTTCGAAGCCATTGATAAAGCCGTTGCCGGTATCCTGGCCGGTCCGGTAGTGGTGTTAACGAGCACAATTACTTCGCCTTCTACCCAGCAGGCCATCAACCAGCTGGTTGCCAAATTCCCAGGCAGCCGTCACGTAACCTATGATGCGGTTTCTTACAGCGGTATGTTACTGGCCAATGAAGCTACTTATGGCAAAAAAACCATTCCTTCCTACCATTTCGAAAATGCAAAAGCGATCGTGAGCATCGGTGCCGATTTTCTCGGTACCTGGTTGAGCCCGGTTGAATTTGCGAAACAATATGCTACCGGAAAGAAATTAGACGAGAAGAACCCCGAGATGAGCAAACACATTCATTTTGAAAGTGTAGCCAGCCTCACCGGTTCCAACGCTGATGAAAAATATTTACACCGCCCATCTGAAACAGGTGCCGTAGTAGCTGCTTTATTAAGCGCTGTTAACGGTCAGGCAGTTACTATCGCTGATGCCAAACTGAAAGCCGGTATCGAAAAAGCGGCCAAAACCCTGAACGCCAATAAAGGCGCTGCGCTGGTGGTTAGTGGAAGCAATGATGTGAATGTACAGATCCTGGTAAATGCCATCAATGAAGCAGTAGGTGCGGGTGGTAAAACCATCGACTGGTCTGTTACGGTAAATACCCGTCAGGGTGTGGATGCCGATTTTGCGAAACTGGTAGAAGAGATGAATGCCGGTTCTGTAGGCGCTTTACTGGTACATGGTGCCAACCCGGCCTATACCTGGTATGATGCTGAGAAATTCAAAGCCGGGCTGAAAAAAGTAAGAACCACTATCTCTTTCAGCAGCAAGCTGGATGAGACCGCAGAACTCTGCAAATATGTGGTACCTGATCATAACTACCTGGAAAGCTGGGGTGATGCCGAACCGATTACCGGCCATTATTCCTTTATCCAGCCTACGATCTATCCTTTGTTCAAAACCCGCCAGTGGCAGGACAGTCTTCTGAAATGGAGCGGTGCTACCACCGACTACCTTGCTTTCCTGAAAGCTTTCTGGAGTGCGAAAGTGGGTGGCGAAACCGGTTGGGACAAAGCCCTGCAGGATGGGGTGATCAATCCCGCCGCCAGTGTACTAAGCGGTGCTGCTTTTAACGGTGCCTCCGTTGCTGCGGCAGTGGCTGCAGTGGGTACTGCCAAAAAAGGCGGAGAGATCGAACTGGTACTGTATGAAAAAGTAGCGATCGGTGCCGGTCAGGGTGCTGCTAACCCATGGTTACAGGAATTACCTGATCCCGTTACCCGTGCCACCTGGGATAACTATGTGATTGTATCTCCAGCCCTGGCAAGAACCCTGTTGAACATTGATCTGAACAACGGCGGTCAGGCAGATGCTTATGAAGTAAATCCTCCGAAGAAAGTTGTAAAAGTAACTGTGAACGGCAAGAGCGTAGAGCTGCCTGCCCTGATCATACCAGGAACCCATCCTAACACCATCGGTATTGCCGTGGGTTACGGAAGAAGTGAAAAACTGGGTAAATCTGTGGTAGGTACCGGCAAAAACGCCTATCCTTTTGCCTCTTTGAACGGTGCTACCGTAAGTTTTGTGAACAGCAATGTGACCATTACAGCTACCGGCGATAAATACCCCGTTGCCTTAACACAAACCCATAGCCGTTACGATACCGCACAAGGTAACCGTACGGAAGTAATGAAAGAATTAACACTGGCCGAATACAAAGCACATCCTACAGAGATCAGGGAAGAGCGTGAAGCCGAACTGAAACCATGGGGTGGACTGGAGAAATTTGAAAGCCAGGGTACCATTTATCCTGTGTACGACCGTCCGGGTATCAAATGGGGCATGAGCGTGGACCTGAATACCTGTAATGGTTGCGGCGCCTGCGTAGTGGCCTGTAATGCAGAGAACAACGTTTCTGTAGTAGGTAAACCGGAAGTATTACGCGGACATGAAATGCACTGGCTGCGTATTGACCGCTATTTCAGCGGCGATATGGATAACCCGAATGTGGTATTCCAGCCTATGATGTGCCAGCATTGCGATAACGCTCCTTGCGAGAACGTTTGTCCGGTAGCGGCTACCAACCACAGCAGTGAAGGTCTGAACCAGATGACTTATAACCGTTGTATCGGTACAAGGTATTGTGCCAACAACTGTCCGTATAAAGTACGTCGTTTTAACTGGGCCGATTACAACGGTTCCGACAGCTTTGCTGACAACCAGGAAGGTATTGTGAGCGATGTGGTACTGGATATGAACGATGATCTTACCCGCATGGTACTGAACCCGGATGTTACGGTTCGTTCACGTGGTGTGATCGAAAAATGTTCTTTCTGCGTACAGCGTTTACAGGCCAGCAAACTGGCTGCCAAGAACGAAAGCAGACCGATGGTTGACAGCGATCTGAAAGTGGCTTGCCAGCAGGCTTGTCCTACCAACGCCATCAACTTTGGTAATGCCAACGATGCCAACAGTTCTATTACCAAAACAAGGAAAGAGAATCCGAACCGTCAGTTCTATGTACTGGAACAACTGCACGTACTGCCTAATGTAACCTATATGGCAAAAGTGCGTAACCTGGAAGAAGAACACCATGCAGCCGGCACTAAGGAAGAACATGAGGCAGCAGGCGCAGAGAAAAAAGAAGCAGCGACCACTCATTAGGGTGAATGGTGAATGGGCAAAGGTGAATCTATTATTGACTATTCACCATTGACCATTGACAAAAGAAGAGTAGCGAACGGCAGTACAAGTGAGTGACACAACGAAGTTGCACAAAGAACAAACGTTGATTCAATAAAATACTATCCCGCTGCAAGCGGGAGGGACCAATAAACAAGACCAGATGCATTTAAAGTACGAATCA
>SCVK01000483.1 GCA_004297075.1 Chitinophagaceae bacterium | reverse complement strand
ACGCGCTGCGCCACACGCCCCGGGATTCACAGGTGGCCGTGGCGGTGTGGCAGACCGGGACCCACCTCGGGGTCTCGGTGAGCGACGACGGCCAGCGTGCCCATGCCCACACGCTGCCCGCCGAGCGCGGCGGCCTGGGGCTGGGCCTGCGCCTGGTGTCGCGCATTGCGGAGCAGATGGGTGCCGAACTGGCGCGCGACCAGGGCGAAGCGCCCATGACGACACGCTTCACGCTGCGCTGGCCGCGCGCATAAGGTTCGTTTAACGTCGGCTGCGCACAGTGCCGGGGCCGGCATGTGCTGGCATTCGGATGCCGGCCATGCAGCTCTCGTTGCCCCTTGTCTTTCCCCGCTTCTTGCGTTTCCCCGCGCTTCACCCTTCCTCGCCAGGGGCACGCCGGCGCCCGTTGGTGGCGGTGTGGGGCCTCGCGCTCTGGCTGGCCAGCATGGGCAACCTGCCTTTGTGGCAGCGCATCGACGGCCTGGGTGGCTCACTGGGCCAGCGCCTGGCGCTGATGCTCGGCCTGGGCCTTCTGCTGTCGGGCGCACTTGCGGCGCTGCTCTCGCTGCTGGCGTGGCCGCGCGTGTTCCGGCCCGCCGCGAGCGCACTGCTGCTGATCGCCGCGTTCAACACGCACTTCATGTGGCAGTACGGCGTGGTGATCGACCCGACCATGCTCGCCAACGTGGTGCACACCGACGTGCGCGAGGTGCGCGACCTGCTCTCGTGGGCCCTGCCGGGCACGGTGCTGCTGGTGGCCGGCTGGCCGTTGTGGGCGCTCTGGCGACGGCCGCTGGCCCTGCGCCGGGCGGGGCCGCAGGCCGTGCGCAACCTGGCGGGGGCGTTGGCCGCCATCGTGCTGCTGGTGGTGGCCGCGTTGCTGAGCTACCAGGGTCTGGCCTCGCTCATGCGCAACCACAAGGACCTGCGCTACATGGCCAACCCGCTCAACACCGTGTACGCCGGTGCCCGCCTGGCGGTGGACCAGTTTCCGCGCCAGGTGCGCCCGCTGCAGCCGGTGGGTGAGGACGCCGCACTGGGCGCGAGCTACGCGCACCAGCCGCGGCCGCCCCTGCTGGTGCTGGTGATCGGCGAGACCGCGCGCGCGCAGAACTTCGGGCTCAACGGCTACGAGCGCAACACCACGCCGGCGCTGGCGCGCTGGCAGTCGCA
>SCVK01000099.1 GCA_004297075.1 Chitinophagaceae bacterium | reverse complement strand
CTTTGCTGAAAGTGCTGGTGGGTGAATATACCCCCTCTAAAGGAACTGTAGAGAAAAGCAAGGAAACCACGATCGGTTACCTGCACCAGGATCTGCTGAGCTTTGATACCAACGATAATATCACCGAAGTAGCTTTAAGCGCTTTTGAAAGGGTGCGTGAACTGGAGAAAGAGATCGAGAAACTGGGACATGAACTGGAGCAGGATTCTGAGAACGAGGCATTGCTGATCCGCTATACGGATGCCCTGCATGAACTGGATGTACTGGATGGCTATAATATTCACCACAAAGCGGAAGAAGTACTGCATGGACTGGGTTTCAGCAACGAAGATCTCGTTAGGCCGTACAAGGAGTTTAGTGGAGGCTGGCGCATGCGGGTGTTGCTGGCCAAGATGATTCTGCAGCAGCCGGATGTATTGCTGATGGATGAACCTACGAACCACCTTGATCTTCCCTCGATTGAATGGCTGGAGAAATACCTGCTTCATTACAAAGGCAGTGTGGTAATAGTGAGTCACGATAAATTTTTCCTGAACCGGATGGTGAATAAGATCGTGGAATTGTACCAGCAGCAATTACACATTTATTCTGGTGATTATGAGTTTTATGAGCAGGAGAAAATGATCCGGATAGATATGCAGCAGAAGGCTTTTGAGAACCAGCAGGATTATATCCGGCAGCAGGAACGGTTCATTGAGCGTTTTAAGGCCAAAGCCAGCAAAGCGGCACAGGCACAGAGTGTACAAAAGCGTTTGGACAAGATCGAAAAGATTGAAGATGTAAAGCTGGAACGCCCAGACCTGCGGATCAATTTCCAGTTAGACAAAGTGCCCGGTAAAGTGCTGGTTGACCTGAAAGATGTGAGCAAACGTTTTGGCAAACTGAAGATCGTAGAACATGCCGTAGCGGAAATAGAACGGGGCGATAAGATTGCGCTGATCGGTGCCAATGGTAAAGGTAAATCTACCGTGTTGCGCATGATTGCCGGTACCGAGCAATTTGAGGGTGAAAGGATCTGGGGGCATAATGTAGAAGAAAGTTTTTACGCCCAGCACCAGTTGGAAGCCCTGACCCTGAATAATAACCTGCTCGAAGAACTGCAGCAATGTGGCAGTAAAAAAACGGATGTGGAACTGCGTGCCCTGCTGGGCGCTTTCCTGTTCAGCGGGGATGATGTAGACAAGAAGATCAAAGTACTGAGCGGAGGAGAAAAAGCCCGGGTAGCATTGGCCAAAACCATTGTGAGCAAAGCCAACTTCCTGATTTTGGATGAGCCTACGAACCACCTGGATATGCACTCGGTAGAACTGCTGGCCCAGGCTTTGAATAAATATGAAGGCAGTTATATCCTGGTTAGTCACGACCGTTATTTTATTTCGATGACGGCCAATAAGATCTGGGAGATCGTGGATCACCAGATCAAGGAATTCAAGGGCACTTACCAGGAATGGGTGGATTGGAATGAGCGGATGGCCAAGATCAATGCAGAGAAACAGAAACTGGGTGTACCCGATATTAAACCGGAACCGGCACCGGTAGCCAAACCCGTAGTTGCCGAAAAAGCTCCTGCCACGCCTATCAACCGGGAATTACAAAAGGAACTGCAGAAAGAACAGCGGCGTTTAAGCAATGTAGAAACCCAGTTAACCAAAGCCAAGGAAGAAGAAACCCGTTTTGAGAACGCATTGGGTGATCCGGCCAATTATGCCGACAGGGATAAATTTGTAAAGATCGAAGCCGATTATAAAAAAGCAAAATCAGAAAGGGAACGGCTGGAGAAAGAATATGAAACGGTTTTTGAAAAAGTAATGGAACTGGAGGGGCAGTCTTAACCGCCGGCTGTCATCACTTTCACAAAATCGCTGACCAGGTAACTGATCATTTTCCCTGTTCCGGGATTGGTTCTGCCATCAGATAACTGAACGGCTCCTTCGCAGATATGCAGGTAGGCCACTTTACTGTCTGCCGCCGCAAAATTCAGGAACTGTCTTGCATGATTGAGTGAAATACCGGCCGGACTGGTGGCACTGCTGAGTGTATGTTCAATACAGTCCAGATCCAGTTCCAGTCCGCAAAAAGTATCACTGGTAAAATCAGCTGCATGGCCTACCGCCTGCAGGAAAGTACGTTTTTCGTGTATGAAAATGTCTTCGTAGGTGATGCAATCCACAAAAGGGTTGTTCACGATATCCATCCACACATTTTGCGGCAGGTAATTCTCGTGTAAACACAAAACACAGTACTTCTCCAGGTACCCATCCGCTTCTGCATAACTGAACCCATTGCCGCTATGCCTGCCTTCCATGGGCCTGAAATCGGCATGGGCATCCAGGTTAATGGCATTGATCTGCGCAATGGGAATCACACCCGCTTTATAAAATCCTTTGGCGGCACCTTTGATGCAGGGATAAGAGTTATTATGTCCACCGCCAATCACGATCGGAATTTTTTTGTTCTGGGTAATGATATGGATCAACTGCTCCACTTCATCATCAATCGCATTAACGGCATGCCGATAGGCAGCGAGGCGTTCTTCCTGGTCGTGGGCATTCTGTTCAATCAGCCGCTCCATCTCAGAAAAATCAAAATGTCCCAGCAGCAGGATATTACTTCCTTCAAAAAAATCATTACTCTGTACGTTCAGGAAAGCCTGCAGAAAAGCCAGCCAGGCCGAGTCGGCACCACCAATACCCATATTGGCTTTAACACCGATATCTTCCGGGATCCCAACTAACACAAAAGAAGCAGATGATTGCTGTAAAGAAGCTTCCAGTTGATGTGGATCGGCCAGCACCTGTAATCGTTCGCCCAGTTTGGTTTCAAAACGACGGATCCGGGTAAGCGAGAGAACATCCTGTTTATGGTAAAACTTGAAGTGGCTCATATGGCTGGGTTTTACTGGCTAAAAGAAGCAGTAACAATGAACAGTACTTACCTAAATATACCTAAATAAACGTACCGTTGATCATCACTGTATCAATCAGGTTGGTGCCAAATGCATAGGGCAGATAGGCCAGCGAGGGAATGGGTTGGGTAAAAATGAGGTTGGCTCTTTTTCCCGGGGTAATGCTGCCCAATTCCTGCCCCAGTTCCATGGCGTACGCACCGTTCAGGGTGGCCGCATTGATGGCTTCTTCCGGCAGCATTTTCATCTGGATGCAGCTCATGGCCACTACCAGGTTCATATTGCCGCTGGGACTGGATCCGGGATTAAAATCAGAAGCCAATGCAATGGCACAACCTTTGGTCAGCAGGGCTCTGGCTGGCTGAAAAGGCAGCCGAAGAAAAAAAGCGGCAGTAGGCAGTAAAGTGCCAATCGTTTGAGAGCCCGCCAACACGTTAATCGCCTGTTCATCTATGGTTTCCAGATGATCTACCGTAACGGCGCCCAGCTTCACCCCTGTTTCCGTACCACCGGAAAGATGCAGCTGGTTGGCGTGGATTTTAGGCTTGAGGCCGATGGCCATTCCGGCAAGGCAGATGCGTTCGGTTTCTGCAGGATTGAAAAAGCCTTCTTCACAAAACACATCAATATAATCGGCCAGTTTTTCTGCGGCGATCGCCGGGATCATCTCATCAATAATCAGCCGGATATACTTTTCGTGGTCTTCTTTGTAAGCGGTTGGGTAGGTATGCGCCCCCAGAAAAGTAGCTTTGATGGGGATAGGTGATCTTTCTTTCAGGCGTTTGATCACCCGCAACATTTTCAGCTCGCTGTCAACGGTAAGTCCATACCCGCTTTTAATCTCAATGGCACCGGTACCCAGTTTCATGAGCGATTGGAGTCGTTGCCAGGCCTGTTCCAATAGTGCATCTTCTGCCGTTTCCTGAAGCTTACGGGCTGACTGCAGAATGCCACCACCTTTAGCGGCAATCTCGGCATAAGAAAGTCCATTGATCTTATCCACGAATTCTGCTTCCCGGCTGGCTGCAAATACCAGGTGGGTATGGCTATCGCACCAGGTAGGCAGTACAGTGGCACCTTTCGCATTATACACTTCTTCAGACGCAAGTATGGTAGTATCTGCCAGTTCCGGCATAACACCATATTCACTGATCTTTCCTTCACGAATGCGTAACCAGGCATTTTCGATCACCGGCAGTTCGGCCATTTCTTTTCCCCGCAACAAATGTGTAGTGGCCCGAACATTTACGAGTTGATGTATGTTGGTGATCAGCAGGTTCATACGGGCAAATTAACCAGAATCTGAGGAATCCCCAACAATGCCCTAATTTTCGTTCATGATCTCTCAATTGATAATAGTTAGATATCCCAAATGGTTGGGATGGGCAGGTTTTCTGTCCATGGCTGTTTTCCGTTTACCGCTCCTCTTTAACAAACAGATCCGTTTCTGGAAACTCATGGGATGTGGCCGCAACGGCACATTCGACAAAACACCCGATTGGCGGCAATGGGCGGTTTTGTTAGTCTGCAGTGAGGAGCCTGGAGTTAGGGGTCATTTTTCCAGTGCAAGTCCCTCAACTCCAAACTCCCAACTCCCAACTCCAGACTTCTTCTCCTCCTGGTGGAAATTCTTTGGTTGTGAAAAATGGGAACTGCTGCTGGAACCGATCGAGGGACACGGTACCTGGGACGGGCAGGCATGTTTCGGGGAGCTACCCAAACAGACAGACTATGCAGGTATGATCGGCATTCTTACCCGGGCTACCATCCGCGTAAACAAGTTGGGTAGTTTCTGGAAAAATGTGGATGGTGTTGCGTCGCAAATGGCTGGTGCTGATGGTTTTATCACTTCTTTGGGTATTGGCGAAGTACCCTGGCTCAAACAGGCCACATTCAGCATCTGGGAAAGCCGGGAACAGATGAAACAGTTTGCTTACCAGATGAAGCAGCATGCAGAAGTGATCCGTAAAACCAGGAAAGAGAACTGGTATAGTGAGGATATGTTTGTTCGTTTCCGGATCCTTTCTTCACAGGGAACTTTGAACGGAACAGATCCTTTACAGGGAAAGTTGTAATTTGAGTCAGTTTTATGAACCATTGCAGCACCATATCATTCCTTACCGCCCATTTTGCATGGATGTACCGTGGATTGAATTCCATGCCCGATCATTGACCTGCAGGCTACCCTACCCCTTTTTACTGCCTTTCATTCATTGATCACATTATTTATTATTTTGTATGGATACGACATTATCTGTAAGCTCCGAAACAGGAACTTTAAAACGTTTATTGGTACACAGTCCCGACAGTGGTTTGGGCAAAGTAGTCCCTTCCAAAGCGCAGGACTGGCTTTTTGAAGACATTGTTCATCTGGATACCATCCGCCGTAATGAATATGATTATTATACCAAGATCCTGCTCTACTTTCTGGATCCTGCCAAAATCATGGGCAAACTGTCCAAAGTGGATGCCGAAGAAGCACAGCGTAATTTCTACAAACCCGAGCATCCTGATTTTTTTGCTTCCGAAAATGTAGTAGAGCTGCAATGGCTGCTGGCGCAGGTATTGGCCGATAAGGATATTCTCACCAAACTGGTGGCTTCTGTCT
>SCVK01000098.1 GCA_004297075.1 Chitinophagaceae bacterium | reverse complement strand
GCGGAATACTGATCGGTGTGTTGAAAATGCCTTTGTCCCAGCCCGGATTATCGTGTGATTTTACATTTTTCAGTGTATACTGATTGTTCAACAAAGGCTGGTTCACTTTTACATTGGAGTTGGTGTACCATTCTTTGTTATATCCCCAGGAAAAATACAATTCGCCCTTACGTTCGAGTTTTTTATTCTGCGCGTTGACAAACAGGGGCATACTCAATAAAATAACAACAAAAGCTCTCAGTAGATTCACGGTTACAAGGTTTCAGACCACAAAGATAATAGCTGGCAGCACATAACCGGCCATGGGTTACCGACAACAAAAACCCTTTCCACTGCCTGTTAACAGTGAAAAGGGTTTATAAAAGGGTGTAATTATTTGTTTATTCCAATACAGGGCTCAACCATCTTTCCGCTTCTGCCAACGGCATGTGTTTGCGTTTGGCATAATCTTCGAGCTGGTCGCGCTGGATCTTTCCTACGCCAAAATACTGGCTCTTGGGATTAGAGAAATACCAGCCGCAAACAGAAGATGCCGGGTACATGGCCAGGCTTTCGGTAAGCTGCACCCCAATGGTATCGGTTGCTTTGAGCAGATCAAAGAGTTTGTATTTTTCCGTATGGTCCGGACAGGCAGGATAACCCGGTGCCGGCCTGATACCCATGTATTGTTCCTTGATCAGGTCTTCGTTGCTCAGCTGTTCGTCTTTATCGTAGCCCCAGTATTCTTTTCTTACCTGCAGGTGTAAGGCTTCAGCAAATGCTTCCGCAAACCTGTCGGCCAATGCCTGTAACATGATCTTGTTATAGTCGTCGTGGTTGGCTTCGAATTTTTTGATATGTTCTTCTATGCCATGCAGGGTTACGGCAAAGGCGCCGATAAAATCTTTTTTACCGCTGGTTTTGGGAGCAATAAAATCTGCCAGTGATAAATTAGGCTGATCGGCGGCTTTTTTGATCTGCTGGCGCAGGAAAGAAAGCTGCACCGGACCGTCTGGTGAAATTACTTCCACATCATCTCCTACACTGCCGGCTTCCCAAAAACCGATGGTTCCCTTGGCGGTCAGCCATTTTTCTGCAATGAGCTGATCAATCAGTGCATTGGCATCGTTATACAGTTTGGTGGCTTCTTTACCTACTACGCTATCAGTTAAAATATCGGGGAAGTTGCCATGCATTTCCCAGGCAATAAAGAAAGGCTTCCAGTCTATGAAGGGTCTTAAACTATTCAGGTCATACGCTTCAAACACTTTGGTGCCGGTAAACGTGGGGATTTGTGTGGTATGGTTTTTCCAGTCAACCGCCACTTTGTTCTGCAAGGCATCGCTGTAAGGCAGATAGGTTTTTACAACCTTTTTATTATCAAACCCTTCTTTCAGTTTGATATATTCTTCTTTTACACCCTGCAGAAAATCGGTTTTCTGTTCTTTGCTCAGCAGGGATCCTGCAACGGTTACGCTTCTTGATGCATCCAGTACATGCACTACGCCTTCCTGGTATTCTGGTGCAATTTTAACGGCAGTATGGATACGCGAAGTGGTGGCACCGCCAATGAGCAGGGGTTGTGTCATGCCCCGGCGTTTCATTTCTTTGGCGATATGGACCATCTCATCGAGTGACGGAGTGATCAGACCGCTCAGACCAATGATATCTGCTTTTTCTCTTTGTGCGGTTTCGAGGATCTTATCGGCAGGTACCATTACACCCATATCGATGATGTCGTAACCGTTACAGCCCAATACCACGCCCACAATGTTTTTACCGATATCATGCACATCGCCTTTTACCGTAGCCAGTAATATTTTAGCGGCACCGGCAGCTTCGCTGTTGGTGGTTCCGGCGGCAAGGTGTGCCTGTTTTCTTTCCTCTTTTTCTGCCTCAATATAGGGCGTGAGCACGGCCACGCTTTTCTTCATTACACGGGCGCTCTTTACTACCTGCGGCAGAAACATTTTTCCGGCACCAAAGAGGTCACCTACAATGCCCATTCCATCCATCAGGGGTCCTTCGATCACTTCCAGTGGGGTTGGGTATTTCTGGCGGGCTTCTTCTGTATCTGCTTCTATATAATCGGTGATGCCGTTGATGAGTGAGTGAGCCAGTCGTTTTTCTACGGGTTCATTTCTCCAGGCTTCGTCTTTTACTTCCACTTTGCCTTTCGCTTTCACCGTTTCGGCAAATACGATCAGTTTTTCTGTGGCTTCGTTATTATCATTGTTACGGTTCAGGATCACATCTTCGCATAACTGTTTCAGCGTGGGTTCAATCTCATCGTATACTACCAGCTGACCGGCATTTACAATACCCATGTCCATGCCCGCTTTAATAGCGTGGAACAGGAATACGGAGTGGATGGCCTCTCTTACATGGTCGTTACCGCGGAAAGAGAAAGATACATTCGATACCCCGCCGCTCACTTTGGTCAAAGGCATCAGTTGTTTGATCTCGCGGGTAGCTTCGATAAAATCAACCGCGTAATTATTATGTTCTTCAATACCGGTAGCGATCGCAAAAATGTTAGGGTCAAAAATGATATCCTGCGGATCATAGCCTACTTGTTCGGTAAGAATTTTATAGGCACGGTGGCAGATTTCTACTTTCCGTTGTTTGGTATCGGCCTGACCGATCTCATCAAATGCCATCACAATTACCGCAGCACCATAGGCTTTGCAGATAAATGCCTGTTCAATAAATTTTTCTTCTCCCTCTTTCATCGAGATGGAGTTCACAATGCACCTGCCCTGAACACATTTCAACCCTGCTTCAATGATCTCGAATTTGGAACTGTCGATCATGATGGGTATGCGGGCAATATCCGGTTCGCTTTGCAGGAGGTTGAGATAAGTGGTCATGGCACTCACCCCATCCAGCATGGCATCATCCATATTCACGTCCAGGATCTGTGCGCCGTTCTCTACCTGCTGACGGGCTACCGACAAAGCTTCTTCATAGTGCCCCTCGCGTACCAGTCTGGCAAATTTTTTAGAGCCGGTAACATTGGTGCGCTCGCCTACATTCACAAAATTTGTTTCGGGTCTGATCACCAGTGGTTCCAGGCCGGATAAACGTAAGTAAGGTTTGATGGTTGTGCTCATACTATTTTTTACTGCCTGCTATTGTGCAAACAGTGGGTTGATTGGTTATAAACTTTCTTCCAGCACCGGCAATGTTCTTGGTGCAATTTTCTTAACATGATCCGCGATATGTTTGATATGGTCCGGTGTGGTACCGCAACAGCCCCCTACGATATTCACGAAACCCTCTTTGGCCCACTCTTCAATAAAATGAGCGGTTTCATGCGGTTGCTCATCGTACTCGCCCATGGCATTTGGTAAACCGGCGTTGGGGTAGGCAGAGGTATAACAGGCGGCAATCTGTGAAAGCTCTTCAATATGACTTCTCATTTCGGCCGCACCCAATGCACAGTTCAGGCCAATGCTTAGTGGCCGGGCGTGCATCACGGATGTATAAAACGCTTCGAGGGTTTGTCCGCTGAGTGTTCTGCCCGAAGCATCGGTAATGGTACCACTGATCATGATGGGCAGTTCTTCGCGTTGCTGATCGCGGAAATATTTTTTGGCCGCGAAAATGGCACCTTTGGCATTGAGGGTATCGAAAATGGTTTCGATCAGCAGTATGTCTACGCCGCCATCTACCAGGCCTTTGATCTGTTCGTAATAAGCAGCCACTACTTCATCAAAAGTAACGGCGCGGTAACCGGGATTATTTACGTCGGGAGAAAGACTCAGGGTTTTATTCAATGGTCCGATGGCACCCGCTACAAACTTGGGTGATGTGCCGGGGTTTTCTGCCATAAATTCCTGTACGGCATCTCTGGCACATTTGGCGGCGGCTACGTTCAGTTCATAGGCCAGCGACTGCATATCATAATCAGCCATGGCAATGACGGTGCTGCTGAAAGTGTTGGTTTCAATGATATCGGCCCCGGCTGCCAGGTATAATTTATGAATGCCTTTGATGATCTCGGGCTGCGTAATACAAAGCAGGTCGTTATTGCCCTTTACATCTGAATGCCAGTTCTTAAACCGCTCTCCGCGGTAATCCTCTTCTGTCAGTTTGTGCCGTTGTATCATGGTACCCATGGCACCATCGATAACAAGAATGCGTTTTTCCAATTCTTTTCTGATATCCATATACGATGTTTTTACCCCATAACAGCATCAACAGATGCCATTTCAGGATCATTTATACAAGGAACTGTAAACGCTTTGGAAGGTGTTATGTGTAGAGCACTTCAAAACGTTTATTAGTTCGATTGTTTCCGCCGAAGCGGGAAATCAGGCCGAACAATAAACAAATCCGCCTGTGGTAAGAGTGACAAAGATAAAGGGTAGGAGGCTTATGGCAAAATTATAGAGCGACTCATACAAAACTGAGAAAGCCCGCTATAGGAGGTTTTACCTGCCTGGCGGGCTTTCAGTGAAGAGATATTGGATTGTAAAACGGTTATTTTTTTCTGCCAATGTGGAAGATCCGGGAGATGTTGAAACCCCAGCGGATATCTCCCTTGCCCCAGGATCCGGTGGTTTCATGGATAAAACTATGTTCGTTCATACCGGTAGCATTGGTAAAATGCAGTTGAAATACGTGCCCGCCTGTATTGATATCTACCCCAACCGAAAGGGGATCATGTGTACCATTAAAGCTTTTGGTGCTGGCAAAATACTCCAGGTTAATGCTTACACGCTTGCTGATCTTCTGTCTGGCCAGAAACCCTACCGAGAAAAGGTCTTTGGCGCCACCGGTTAAGTAGATCAAACGGTTATAACGGGTATAAGTGGGTGATACCTGCAGGGAAGTATTGGCATTGAATTTACGCGCTATCAATACCTGGGCCGTATAATAGGTTCTGTCTGAGCCGGTCACTTTCAGTGTAGGGTCCATATCTATGCTGCGATAGGCCATGGCACCCAAGAGCGTGATGGATAAAGGCGCGCCGGTTCCGGCGCTTTGGTGCATGACCCTGTATTTGACAAAACCATCCAGCTCTTTATAAATGGTTGAGCGGCCAATGCCCACCATCAGATTTTTGGACAATCCAAAATCAAAGCCCATACGCATAGAAGCATAATCGAGGCCGAACATATCGTACAGACCCATATTCAGGGGTGAGAAACGGTGGTTGATCCGGAAATCCATACTACCCGGCCCGAGAATTTCAACGGTATGGCTGTTTACCAGGCGGGTAGAATAAAAAGTGTTGATGACCGGTTCGTTACCCAGGGTTTTATTGTCGGCAGCATTGGTGCTATCCTGCAATTTGAAAAGATCTACCTGCTGTGCGCGGGCAGTAACAATGGTCAGGCTAAGGCATACAATGGCCAGTAACCTTTTGGCAAAGATTATCATAGGTGATAGTTTATGTGTGTGGAATTATTGGTATTGACAGCTCACATCAACGTTTACCGTTTCGGTAACACTGGATGCATCTACGTTAAAATCCTTCATCCGGATCACAAATTTGCAATTCGCCAGCGGCTTCCCTCCTTTGATCTCGATGGTACCTGCAGCCGTGATATTCCTGGTTACACCGTGCATGGTAAGATCTCCTTTTACCGATACCTTATAGGAGCCATCTTTGCCGAAATTCACCTCTTTCAGGTTCACGATGGTGCCTTTGAAATCGGCTCTCGGGAACTTATTGCTTTCCAGGTACTGGTCGTTAAAATGCTCCTGCATTTCGGCATACTTGAACTTGAATCCTTTTATCAGTGCACTGAAAGTGATCTGACCGTTATCTGCTATCCGGCTGGCTACTTCGTTGTTGGTCGATTTTACATCTTCATCCGTAGGAGATGCAAAAGTGATTTTACCGTTGCGGGTACCGTATACTTTCTGTGCTTCCGCCTGCGTGCCTAAGAAAAGAATGCCTATCAAAAAAACAAATACAAATTTCATAAACGGGTTTTTACTATTTAACTAATACGCCTTCATTGATCACTACATTCATATCGGGTATATAACCGGTACAGATGCCTTTAAAAGTGATCGTTTGCCCGGGTTGTAATGTGCCCGGATTGGTTTTAAACGTACAGTTGATCATGAATAAAGGATCGTTGGTCTTCACATTTACGACAATATGGCCATCCTGGTTTGTATTTACATCCGCTACTTCTCCGTTCAGCTCAATGGCTTTGTCCAGGTATCTCGTATTGGCTTCTGCTTCATTGGTTTTAAACGCATCAAACAATGCCTGCGCCGTTAACTGAACACCTTTTTCTTTCGATACATCTCTGTGTGGCTTCAGGAACACATATAACACTACCGCCAGGGCTGCCAGCAAACCGATACCACCGATAATGAGTATTGTTTTTTTCCATTTCTGCATACGGGGTAAAATTTGTTGTTTAAACAGCAAATTACTCATTGTATCAATACAAACCGATACGGCTGATCAAAAATATGGTTGCCTGAATGCTAAAATTGTTCTGTAAGAAAGCCTATTTAACGTATTGCTGCACCGGCAGGCGGTTGGCAATGCTGCGTGCCAGCGTCATTTCATCGGCATACTCCAGCTCGCCACCAAAAGCGATACCCCGGGCAATGGTAGTAATGCGGCAGGGCAGGTGGGCAATTTTTTTCTGTATATAGTAAATCGTGGTATCGCCCTGGATATTGGGATTCAGGGCAAAAACCAGTTCTTCGGTCTCTTCCTTGGTGATCCTCGCCACCAGCGATTCGATATTGAGCTGATCCGGACCTACCCCATCCAATGGAGAAATAATGCCCCCCAGCACATGGTAAGTGCCGCTCAGCTGCTGGGTACTTTCTATCGCTATCACATCCCTGATATTCTCTACCACGCAGATCATCCGCTGGTTACGCATGGAATTGGAACAGATGGAGCAGATATCCCCATCGCTCACATTATGGCAACGCTGACAGAATTTGATATCGCGGCGCATCCGGGCAATGGTTTCGCCAAAATGCTGCACTTCGTTCACTTCCTGTTTCAGCAGGTGCAGCACCAGTCGCAAAGCCGTTTTTTTACCAATACCGGGTAGTTTGGTAAACTGGGCCACTGCGTTTTCTAATAAGGAAGAAGGAAGCTGCATGATTCAGTTAAGGGGCTGATAAGACCGCAAAGTTAGGATTATTCGTGAGAAGGAACATGTTGTTGCAGCCGTAACTATAGCGCTATAGTTACTTCATTATCCCAGTTGGCGCGTATGGCCAGCTGGCGGGGAATGAGGTACACTGTTTCGGGCTGCCGTTTGGTTTTATAATTACCGGTATCCCATTTGCCGTTCTGGTTGGTATCATACAATATCCTCATTTCATAGGTTCCGGGTGCATAGCGCTTACGCTGGAAATCATTTTGTGTGAGCGGAACCGTTTCTACCAGTTTCTCTCCCTGCACAAACTGCAATACGGGTTTTTTGCTGAGATCGAGGTTGGTGAAGCGGATCCGGATACTGCCGTAATCAGACTCCCGTTTGGTGATAAAACGGATGGTATCTGCTTTGGGAAGTTCCGCTCCTGCCGAATCAGTCACTGCATTTTTGGCAATGAGTAAACGAAATGGCTTCGCTTCTTTCCAGGGATATGCGAGAATCACTTTTGTTCCTGTACTATCCAGTGTAAAAGAAGCACCATCTATTTTTTGATAGCCCGTATCGGCCAGTATAAACTTAGTGCTGTCGAAACCGGTGAGTTTCCGGTTGAAACTGAGGGTGAGACCCCGCAGCAGATCCTGCAGGCCATTCTCCAGATCATGGGTGTACTTCAATCGTTTATCATCCCGCGCAGCGACAGTTATTTTAGCAGTTTCGGGCGATTTGAATTCGGTGCGTTTGGCTTCTTCAAAAGCATATAAAGTGTCGCCGGGTGTATTGACACTTACGGTAATAGGGCCATTGCGAAAGGCGAACATTTTGGTGCTGTCGTCGTATTTTCTGGAAATATCGGCACCAGGTAAAACATATACGGCAAATTGCCCCTGCGGCAGGTTGCGGAAAGTGAACTCACCTTTCCCGTTCAGGCGTGTGTAATAGCGGGGCCTTTCTTTTATCACGGCCGTATCGTTCAGGTTACGATGCAGCAGCACAATCAGGGTACTATCTACTTTGCCTTTTTCTGCCAGTAATACTTTTCCGCTGTAACTGTTATAGTCGATGCTTTTTCCGGTAGAAAATACATAGGTGAAATTCTGGGCGATATTATTTTCATTCACATCACGGATAGCATCTCCGAAATTGAAAGAGTAAGTGGTATTGGGCTCCAGGCTGTCTTTCAGTTTGATGGTCACGTTCCGCAACTTATAATCGATCAGCGGGGTACCCTGTGAAGATGGGTTGGGCGAGATGATCAGGCTTTGCTGCGGACTCTGCAACGTGATATATTCATCAAATGTGAGGGTGATATTTTTACTGGTCACATTCACAGCCGAATCTTTGGGTAGGGCCATTACCAGCCGGGGTGGTAAACTATCCCTGGGTCCGCCACCGGGCGGGATGATATTGGCACAGGAACTTAACTGCAACATCAACACCATATACAGGGCTACTGCCAATAAGGAAACGGATACCTTTTTCATGTGAGCACAAATATAGAACTCCGGGCAGCTTACCGCATCAAATCTTTGTGAAGGGAAAGCGAATTGTGGAAGGCAGAAACGGATTCCTGCGATTTTTTCAACAAACAAACAGATTCATTCCTATTCCGGTTCTTCTTCAGAAAGATCGTGCAGGGCAATGGCCATTTCGTTGGTTTTTACAAAATTGCACCAATGGCATTCGGGTTTGCCGCAGCCGGTATAAAAAGCACGGTCCTGAATTTTCTGCCAAACGGTTTTGATCTGATGGGTTACGGTGGTAATGTCTTCCGGACTGATCACGATCTTTTCTTTCCGGTATTGTTTCTTTTTGTCAGGTTCAATAAAATCAAACTCTGTACTTACTGCTTTCCAGCTTTTCTGCTCATAATGATCTACCAGGATCTTGTAAAATACCGCCTGGCGCCAGTAGTCGCCGCCATGGGGGTCATCCTCGTGCGGCGGCTTCAGTTTGTCTTTGGCTTTATCAATATCGCCGGTTTTATAATCTACTACGTTCACTTCTTTGCCATTGAATTCCAGCTTATCCAGTTTCCCCTTCAGCGGCACACCTTCTACCACAATATTGCGAATGGTTCTTTCCACGGCTACTACTTTGTTCCAGCTCTTGTGATACTGGTCGTAATAATTGCCTAGTACTTCCTGTCCGTATTCCATTCTGCGGGCAAATTGTTCTTTGGTAAAACTTTCCCGGTTACGGTTCATGTACCAGGTAAAATCGAGAATAAATTCTTCTTTTCCCGGAAACTGTTCCGTTTGCTGCATTTTCTCAAATAGCTTATGCAAAGCATGGTGTACGGCAGAACCAAACTCTGTGGCTTCGGATTTGCCCGAAGGCACCCTGACCAGGTTCTGAAAATAGAACTGCAACGGGCATTTCAGGTAGTTGTTGAGTGCCGTTACATTCATCACAAATTTGTCGAGGAGCTGGCTGATGAATTCTGCCTCGTTCTTTTCTATTTCCGGTACCTGCACTGCCGTAAACTGGATCATGGCAAATTCGCTGAGCACTTCTTTGTCCAGTATTACTTTCTCCACTGGTAACAGATGTGTATCCTGTATTTCAGCAATGAACATGGAAGGTTCCAGTTCTTTGCCATCATTTTTAAAACGACTGTACGATATATGCAGATGTTGTTTGGCCCTTGTCAGCGCCACATAAAACAAACGCCTTAGTTCCTCTTCTTCTGTTTGTTTGGGTTGAGAAGTGAACATGGTATCCGGGAAACTATAGCCACCACCTGGTTTGCGTTTCTTTTCCCAGCTGGAAGCATTACAGCCCGCGAGGAATACATGTTCAAATTCGAGCCCTTTTGAACCATGCGCCGTTAACAGGTTCACTCCTTTTTCGCTGCCGCTTACCTGTACCAATGGTAAACTCAGCCCTTCTTTCTCCATCAGCATAAAAATATTGACCAGTTGCTCCAGGTTAAGATTCGGATTGCGGCGGGCTTCTTCCTTGATGAAATCAAATAAACCCGTGAGCACCTGTAAATGCCAGTGTTTATCAGGGCTCAGCATGATCTGGTTCAGTAATCCCGCATCGCGGATACAGTTCTCTACCAGGTTCACCAATGTTACATTCGACGCATCTGCCAGCAGTTTTTCAATGGCATCACTGGCTGCTTTCATACCGGCAGGGGCCGCCCCGCTGAAGAGATCACGTGCCGGGGTATTTACTTTTTCGAATAATAATTTCCGGAGTGAAGTTTTGTTTTGGCCAAATTTCCTGTCGGCTACTGCAGAAGTCAGTTTGGCAATTTCAATTGGTGCAATGCCAAACCAGTCGAAGTGCAGGATCTCGAATAACATTTCATCTCCCCCATCCGGTATATCATGTTCTGCGGCCAGGTATTCCAGCAACAGGATGATTTTTTTAGCGAGCGGAATCTCGAGAATATTCAGGTTGCGTTTGCTGTATACGGGAATATTACGCTGTGCAAAATACTGCGCCAGTTCCTCACCGTATTTATTCTCTTTATAAATGATACTGATCAGACCCGGCTCTACTTTTTGTGCCAGCAGTTTTTCTACCGCCAGGGTAAGATGGATCATTTCCTGTCGTTGTGTTTCGTATTCGGTAATAACCGGCTTGTGTGTAAGCTGGCTCAGTGTGCTGTTAGCTGCAGAAAGGTTTTTGGTAAGGCCCTTGATCTTTTTCACCAGTCTTTCTTCGTTCCTGTCTATCAGGGTTTTTGAAATATCCAGAATGGGTTGGGTAGAGCGGTAGTTTTCCTGTAATACAACGGCCAACAGGTCTTCTTCGTATTTCTGGGCAAAGGCTTCCATGTTTTCTACATTGGCACCCTGGAAGCGGTAAATACTCTGGTCATCATCTCCCACTACAAATACGTTGGGCTGTTCCCAGTAACTGATCAGCAGTTCTACCAGCCGGTTTTGTGTACCGCTGGTATCCTGGTATTCGTCTACCAGAATATATAAAAACTGTTCCTGGTAACGGGCCAGTAAGGTTTTGTTCTCTTCAAAAGCCTTGATCACCCAGTTGATCATATCGTCAAAATCGTAGCGGTTGCGGCTGCGCATCAGTTTCTGAAAACGCTCAAACTCGTTTACAGCGGCACGCAGTTTTTCCATTTTTTCCCGGGCTTCTTCGATCCTGTTCTCTTTGAGATCGCCTTTCTTGAACTGTTTGTAAGCGCGCTGGTAAATAAATTCATCGCGGGTAGGCAATTCATTCAGGTATTCGTCAATTTTCTGGTTGATGAAAGCGGGTGTCCATCCCTCGCGTTTCATGGCACTGAAGAGTTGCTGCAGGTTGTTGATCTCAAAATACACATCACCCCGGTACCGTTTCAGCGGATGATTTTTGGGAAAGCCATCGATCAGCTGTTTGAACAGATCAATTTTTTCGAGGTCCGAGATCGGATCCAGCACGGTTTTCTCGAACAAAGACAGGTTTTCCTGTATAATATCATTACAGAAAGCATGAAAGGTATAAATATTCACTTTGTACGCATCCGGACCAATAAATCCGAGCAAGCGTTTACGCATGGCTACCGCACCGGCATCGGTATAGGTTAAGCAGAGAATGTTTTCGGCCTGTGTGTCTGTATCCAGCAGAATTTTACCAATACGGGCACTCAGAATCTGGGTTTTACCCGTACCCGGGCCTGCAATCACCATCACCGGACCTTCAATGGTATCTACGGCACGTTTTTGCTGTTCGTTCAGGCTGGTATAAATTTTTTCGAATTGTTCTTTCTGTTGTTGGGTAGCGGCCATAGCGTAAAGATAATCAACTCACCCCTACATCGCTTCGCTCGTCACCCCTCTCTGCAAAGCAGAGAGGGGTAGGGGGAGAGTACCACCCTCTCTACGCAGTAGAGAGGGTCGACGAGCGAAGCGATGTCGGGGTGAGTTGAACTTTTTGGTGGTGAGGTTGTTATTCATACATGTCAAAAGTCTACTCCATCAAAACCGTTCAGAAAATCCCGATCAGTTTAAACCAGGCCTGGGCGTTTTTCAGCCGCCCGGATAACCTGAAAGATATTACACCGCCCAACCTGGGGTTTCATATCATCTCCAAACACCATGGCGAAAAAATGTATCCCGGGCAGATCATTGAATACACCGTAAAACCTATTCTTGGTATTCCCCTGTACTGGATGACGGAGATCACCCATGTATCAGACCAGAAATATTTTGTGGATGAACAGCGCTTTGGTCCCTACAGCCTCTGGCATCACCAGCATCATTTCAGGGAGATCGAAGGAGGCGTAGAGATGACGGATATTGTGCATTACAAACTACCCCTCTGGTTTCTTGGAGATCTTGCCTGGTTGGTAATGGTAAAAGCCCAGCTGAAACAGATCTTCGATCATCGTTTTGTAGCAGTAGAGCAGCGTTTCGGAAAATGGGTGTAACTACTTTGTGTAGTTACACTACCTTACCAATTCCGTCATCGGACTCACATTGTTATCGATATCCACTGATACAAAAAATATACGTTTGTTCTTTGTATCAGGGATTTTTGACAGATCAACCACGGCTACTTTATCGGCCACAATTACCTGTACCAGCTGCGCCAGTGTAAACTTCACGGCAGTATTCTGTGTCAGGGTTAATACACCAAAGGCCTTGATCTTTTCTTCCCCCTTGTATACCAGTTTCACCGTATTGTTATCCTGTTGCTGCACCAGGGGTTGCGCAGGTGCTGAATTGTCGATCCAGGGCATGGCAGGCACCAGTGCGGGGTAACGGTAGTAATGATTGCGCAGGCTATCGTTCCAGCCCATCGGGTTCTTTTCAAAAGTTTTACTGCTGAAATAAACGCTGCCCTGTGTAGTTGGATAATTCCTCAGCTCTGCGATCTGCTGTGGAATTTCATTCGGATTTTTCCAGGCGGTATTGGTGCCTGCACGGTAAATGCCATGGCCGATATAGAGGTGTTTGCCATACGTGTATTTGTTCCACCAATCCAGTAAAACGCCATAGTCGGCCAGCTTATGTCCACGCTCCCAGTATAATTGCGGCACCACATAATCGATCCATCCTTTCTGTAGCCAAAGCAGGATGTCTGCATACAAATCATCGTAATTGGTTTGTCCGCCGCGGGTATCACTACCCATGGCATCCTGGCTTTTGTTGCGCCAGATCCCGAAAGGGCTTACCCCGAATTTCACCCTTGGCTTTACGCTGCGGATGATATTGTGGATCTGCAGGATCGCACTATCGCAGTTACTTCTTCTCCAGCTGTCTTTGCTCAGTCCCTTGCCATATTTCAGGTAATCTTTCTGGTCGGGAAATTCTTTACCGGCGATGCGGTATGGGTAAAAATAATCGTCCATATGAATTCCATCTATATCGTACCGGGTAACTATATCGCGCACAACTTTACCCAGATGGGCCCTTACTTCGGGTAACCCGGGATTGAAGTATTTCTTGCCTCCATATACCAGGAACCATTCCGGATGTGTTTTGGTGAGATGGGAAGGCGAGATGGAAGAACGCAGCATATCAAACACTGCACGGTAAGGATTCAGCCAGGCATGAAATTCCATGCCACGTTTATGCGTTTCGCTGATCATGAATTCCATCGGATCATAGAACGGAGATGGAGGTAACCCCTGTTTACCTGTCAGGTATTCGCTCCAGGGTTCGAAGGGAGAGGGATATAACACATCACCGGCCGGCCTTATCTGCATCACAATCACATTCATGCCGTTACGCTGGTGCAGGTCAAGAAGGCGGATATATTCGGCTTTCTGTTCTTCTACAGACAGGTTCTTTTTGCTGGGCCAGTCAATATTCACTACCGAAGCAATCCATACCCCCCTGAACTCATAATTGGGCGAACCGGTTTGCGCATTACTGCCGGGCAAATAACAGAAGGCTGTCAAAAGCAGGCTGAGGCGAAAGAGAATCTTCATCTCACGAAGATAAACCGCCTGGTGCAGGCTGAAGCGATTGTGGATGATTTAACAGGAACTTATCGGTAATTCACAGGGGTTGCCTGGTGGTGTCGCGCATTTTATCGAGGAGCTGGTTGAGCGTCTGGGCTTCTTCGCTGCTCAGGCTGTGCAGCATACTATCCAGCTCGCCGTTCCTTTTATCCAGTTTATCCAGCAAAGCCAGTCCTTTTTTGGAGATTACCACATCAACCAGGCGCTTGTCTGTTGGGCAGGTCTTCTTTTCTACAAGCGCTTTCTTCTGCAGTCTTTCTACGATACGGCTGGTATCGCTCATCTTATCGAGCATTCTTTCGCGGATCTGAAGGGTACTGAGCGGTTCTTTGTTTCCACGGAGGATCCGCAGGATATTGTATTGCTGCGGGGTAATATCTTCCGCATCCAGAAAAGTCTTGATCTTCTCCTGTAACCATCCGGCAGAAAAGATAATATTTACCGTAGCCTTCTGGTAATCATTCCGGAACTGCTGCTGCTGGATATCTTTTTCTATGCCCATGGTTTTGTAAAAATAAGGGTATCGGGTGAATCGTCAGTCGTGAGACGTGAATCGTGAGTGGTCAGCAGTGAGTAAGAGGAAATAGATAAGCTTTCCTTACTCACGCCTCACGACAGACGATTCACGACTCCCATACCGTCAGCCCCTCGCTGCAATTGGCACAGATATCTATGTTCTTGCGGCTGGTGAGCAGTTCGCGGCGGAACTGGCGGTAATTATCGTTATGCCAGGTTTCTTTAAAGCTTTGTGTCTGCAGATTACCCAGCTGGTGGGTGGCATCTTTATCAAAGCAGCAGGGTACCACCAGTCCGTCCCAGGTAATCACATTGGCATGCCAGAGCTTCCAGCAATGGTTACTGAGGCCGCTTTTCACGTTCATTTTTCCGCTGGCATCTTTTTTATAACGGCTGTATTTCTGGATAGTGGGGATCAGCTGGTGGGGATCGTTCTCGTAATCGTATACCTGCGCGGTTTTAAACCGCACCTGGTCTACCCCGATCTCTTTGCCCAGGCGTTTGATCTCTTCTATCTGGTGTTCATTGGGTTTTACTACCAGGAACTGGAAGAAGACGAAAGGTGTTTTACTGTTCAGTTCTTTTTTCCACTTTACAATATTGCGGGCTCCTTCCAGCACTTTATCAAGCTTGCCGCCAACGCGGTATTGCTGGTATACATCCTGGGTGGTTCCATCTATGGAAATGATCAGCCGGTCAAGCCCGCTTTCAATGGTTTGTTTTGCTTTTTCATCTGTCAGGTAATGGGCATTGGTAGAAGTGGCCGTATAGATCCCTCTGTCATGTGCATACTTCACCATCGTTAGGAAATCCGGGTTCAGGTAAGGCTCGCCCTGGAAATAAAAGATCAGGTAAAGCAGGTCTTTGTAAATATCGTCGATGGTTTGTTTGAAAAAACTGTTCTCCAGCATGCCCGTAGGGCGGGTAAATGCCCGTAAGCCGCTTGGGCATTCGGGGCAGCGCAGATTACAGGAAGTAGTAGGTTCAAACGAGATGGAAATAGGATACCCCCACTGGATGGGTTTGCCGGTAAGTTTGGTTAGCTGGTAACTGCTGTACACTTTTGCGGCATTCCACAGCCTGCGGACACTCAGTTTGCTAAAAAAATTAATACTATCGTTCCAGTTAAAATAAGGCATAATACTTGTAAAAATAGGCTGTGAAGGGTGATAAATAAGCAGTTGCGATAAAACTAACACTATTGCAGCCCCTGTTATTTGAGCAGAAAGCTGAAAATCAATCCACAAATTCAAGGAAAAAACCGTTTATAACGGATAAATTCTAAATTTGTGCGAATTGTACTATTAACCAATGAACGATCATAGCACCTGTCAATCCTGTTCACAAAGGTTCAACTCTGTTTTTTGCAAGGCAAAAGAGGAGTATGTAAATCAGATCAATGAGCAGAAGATTTGTAATGTGTACAAAAGAGGGCAGATCCTTTTCAATGAAGGATCCTATCCTTTTGGGGTGTATTGTATCAACGATGGTAAGGTAAAACTCTCTCATCAGGGCGATGATGGTAAGGAACAGATCATCCGCCTGCTCAAAGCCGGTGATGTACTGGGATACCGCGCCCTTTTAAGTGGCGACAGGTACAGTGCGAGCGCAGTGGCACTGGAAGATACCCAGATCTGTTTCATACCCAAAGACCTGTTTGTAAGTGTACTGAAACTGGATCCGGGATTGGCTTTTGAAATGATGAAACTTCTGAGTGATGAGTTGCACAGAGCCGAAATCAAACTGACCCACCTGGCCCAGAAACCCATCCGCGAACGTCTGGCCGAAACCCTGCTGTTCATTAAAGAAACCTATGGTTTTGAGGAAGATGGTATTACCCTCAATGTTCGCCTCTCACGCGAAGAAATAGCCAACCTGGTTGGCACGGCCACAGAATCGGCCATCCGCCTGCTATCTGAATTCAAAAAAGATGGTATGGTAGAACTGGATGGCAAGAAGATCAAGATCATGAAACCGAAGGAATTAATCAGGGCCGCCAATCTACAGGACTGATCACATACATTAGTTTAAATTTTATGTATTTAAAACATGATAAAAATCATGTTTTTGGTTGAGTATCATCATATATCCCCCTAATACAGCTGGGTATCTTGCAGTCAAATGGAAGGGACATGTTGATGAAACAATGGGATACGAAGTTGCAGGAAACATTAGATCCACCGGGCCTATGCAACCTTGTAGAAAAGGAATGCCAGCGCGAGATCAGGTTGTCTTGCCGCAAGATCGCCGATTATTTTTCACAGGAATCGAATAAAGTAACACCAGAACCGGTATACGAGCTGGTTCAGTTGCTGTTTGCCAAACTGCAGGACGAGGTAGAGCACCTTTTCCTCAAAGAAACCGGTATCATTTTTCCAGCCATAAAAAATGCGGGGCCGGGTTATGTGATCCCACCAAAAATTCCCGAGAATATACACCAGACACAGCAGGTTATTATTAACTTGTTACTCAAACTCCGCCAGCAACTGAATAACTATGTGGTTCAACCCGGCTGGTGTAAAGAGTGGAAGGCCTGTGTGAATGAACTGTTCCTCCTGGAAAGAGAAATTCATCAATGGATCTATATCGAACAGAGTCTGTTATATCCTTCTATCAGTAGCAAACCACAATCGGCAGAATAGATATGAGTAAACTCACAACCTCTCCTGCCAAACCCAGGTGCTACCATTGCGGCGAAGACTGCAATGAGGAGACTTTTCACGCACACGACAAAGACTTTTGCTGCAGCGGCTGCCAGATGGTATACGAGATCCTGAACCAGAATGGCATGTGCGATTATTATACTATCAGCAACAACCCTGGTACTACGCGGAAGGTTAAAGTAAGAGAAGATAAATTCGCCTTCCTCGACGACGGTAAGATTGCTGCTTCGCTCATTCATTTCAGGGATGAAACCCAGAGCCATATCACTTTTTACGTACCGCAGATGCATTGCAGCAGCTGCCTCTGGCTGCTCGAAAACCTGCACCGCCTCGAAGCGGGGGTACTGAGCAGCAAGGTTAATTTCATTAAAAAAGAAGTGGATATCGTTTTCGATCACCATTCATTTCCACTACGTAAAGTAGCGGAATTGCTGACCAGTATTGGTTACGAACCCTATATCAGTTTTAACGATATGGGATCGAAGAAAACAACGATAGATTCTTCCAAATTATACAAGCTGGGTGTGGCAGGATTCTGTTTTGCCAATATCATGCTCATGAGTTTTCCGGAATATCTTGGTATCGATGCCAGAGAAAGAAACCTGCTCACTGTATTCCGTTTTGCTAACCTGTTTCTGTCCCTGCCCGTATTTTTTTACAGTGCATCTGAATTTTATACCAGTGCCTGGAAAAGCCTGAAACACCGTTTTCTTAATATCGATGCCCCTATTGTACTGGCCGTATGGGTAACATTTGGCCGTAGTGTATATGAAGTGCTGACCGGCACTGGTGGGGGCTATTTTGATTCGATGAGCGGCATTGTATTTTTTATGCTGGCCGGCAGGGTATTACAGGATAAGACCTATCAGCAACTGAGTTTTGAAAGAGATTATACTTCTTATTTCCCCATTGCCGTTACCCGGATCACCGACGAAAAACAGGAAACGGCCGCGCTGCCCGATATCCGGTTGAATGATACCCTGCTGATACATAATGAAGAACTGATTCCTGCAGATGGTATCATTACGAGAGGTAAAGCGCTGATCGATTACAGTTTTGTAACCGGCGAAAGTTTGCCGGTAGCCAAAGAGATGGGCGAGATCGTATATGCCGGTGGTAAACAGACCGGTGGTAATATTGAGATCCTCGTGATCAAGGAAGTGGCACAGAGTTATCTCACCAAACTCTGGAACCGAAACGAAGAATCCGGTAAACCCGATGAAGAACGCTCATTTGTACACCTGCTCAGCCGTTATTTTACCGTCATCCTGTTCACCATTGCCGCTGCTGCTGCAACCTGGTGGTACTTTCATGATCCGGCTAAAATATGGACAGCTGTTACCGCCGTACTGATCGTTGCCTGCCCCTGTGCCTTATTACTCAGCAATACTTTCACCAACGCCAATATACTCCGCCGTTTAGGGCGTAACCATCTTTACCTGCGCAATGCGCAGGTGATCGAAGACATTGCCAGTGCCGATTGCATCGTTTTTGATAAAACAGGAACCCTCACCACAGGTCTTTACCAGGATATTCTCTACGAGGGCGAACCCCTGCAGGAAAAACAGGTAAAAGCCATCGGGGCATTGGCGGCTCAGTCTACCCACCCTTTCAGTAAAGCTATTGCCGCCTGGGCAGGAAACCTGACCCGGCATAAAGTGACTGGTTTCCGCGAAATTGCCGGAAAGGGTATTGAAGGTATTGTAGATGGCGATCTGATAACCCTGGGTTCCGCTTCGTTTGTGACCCAAAAAGAACAGATGACCAACGATGCCTCACAGGTATACATTGCTATTGAGGAAGAAGTCTGGGGCCGGTTCAAATTCAGGAACCATTACCGGGAAGAAGTGCCGGGTATGTTGCAACGGTTGGGGAAAAAATACCAGCTGGCAGTACTCAGCGGCGATAATGCCGGTGAACAGGCTTACCTGCGGCAGTTGCTGGGCTATGAAGCTATTTTGTTGTTTAACCAGCAACCCATGGATAAACTGGAAGCTATCCGCACGCTACAGGCGCAGGGCAAAAAAGTAATGATGGTGGGAGACGGGTTAAACGATGCCGGAGCCCTGCAACAGGCAGATATCGGTATAGCTGTATCTGAAAGCAACAATAATTTCACGCCGGCCAGCGATGCCATCCTGGCGGCAGACCAATTACCCAAACTGGATCGTTTTATCAGACTGGGTAAAGCCAATAAACAGGTGGTAATGGCCGCTTTTGTGATCTCTGTGTTGTACAACCTGGTGGGCCTGTTTTTTGCGGTTACAGGTGTTTTATCCCCCATGATCGCGGCTATCCTGATGCCCAGTAGCAGTATCAGTATATTATTGGTAACTTATGGACTGAGTAATTACTTCGGTTTCAGGGAAAAACTGAAGTAGTTAAACAAACCGGATCGGATATGATAAAAGTCATATTCCGTATTGATGTATATCATGATCCGGTAGGTGGGTCCCTTTTATTTTTACAATAGTTAATTCTTTGCTCATGAGTGTTATCATCTTACTATTAATTGCCAGTATTTCGGTTGCTTCCCTGTTCCTTTTTGCCTTTATCTGGAGCGTAAAGAATGGCCAGTATGATGATGAGATTGCCCCGGCTGTGCGGATCCTGTTCGAAGACAAACCCGGAGGAAAAAGAGAGCGTGACCTGCTAGCCGAAGAAACGCTGAATAACTGATCCTTACCCCTAACTATAAACTCCAAACCTCAAATTGATATAATGCAAGTAGAAAAATTCTATTACGACAACAAGACCGTTAAAATGTTTGCGTATGCCACCATTTTATGGGGGGTAGTAGGTATGCTGGCCGGACTGTTGATTGCAGTGCAGATCTATCTGCCTGCGGCCAATTTTGGTCTGCCCATTACTACTTTTGGCCGGGTACGTCCTGTGCACACCAATGCGGTCATTTTTGCCTTTGTAGGAAACGGCATCTTTATGGGTGTGTATTACTCGCTACAGCGTTTGTGTAAAGCACGTATGTTCAGCGATGCCCTGAGTAAGATCCATTTCTGGGGCTGGCAGCTCATTATTGTGGCTGCTGCGGTAACCCTGTTAGCTGGTTTTACCACGGGTAAAGAGTACGCAGAGCTGGAATGGCCCGTTGATATCGCCATTACCCTGATCTGGGTAGTATTTGGTATCAATATGTTCGGTACGATCCTGAAAAGGAGAGAGAGCCATCTGTATGTGGCCATCTGGTTCTTTATCGCTACCTGGGTTACGGTTGCCATGCTGCATATCGTGAACTCTTTCGAGATCCCCTTCTCCATGATGAAAAGTTACAGCTGGTATGCAGGTGTACAGGATGCACTGGTACAGTGGTGGTACGGACACAATGCCGTTGCCTTCTTCCTTACTACACCTTATCTCGGTGTGATGTATTACTTCCTGCCAAAAGCAGCTAACCGCCCGGTATATAGTTACCGTTTATCTATCATCCACTTCTGGGCATTGATCTTTATTTATATCTGGGCCGGACCGCACCACCTGCTGTACACAGCCCTGCCCGATTGGGCACAGAGCCTGGGTACTGTTTTCAGTATCATGCTGATTGCACCCTCATGGGGTGGTATGCTGAATGGCTTGTTTACCCTTCGTGGTGCCTGGGATAAAGTAAGAGAAGATCCTATTCTTAAGTTCATGGTGGTAGCCATTACCTGTTATGGTATGTCTACTTTCGAAGGCCCCTTGTTAAGTCTGAAGAATGTAAATGCCATCTCACATTTTACCGACTGGACCATCGCACACGTACACGTGGGAGCCCTTGGCTGGAATGGTTTTTTAACCTTTGGAGTCCTGTACTGGATCATTCCTAAAATATTCAATACCCCGCTCTATTCCAAAAAACTAGCGACTACGCATTTCTGGATCGGCACCATCGGCATTGTACTGTATGCCATCCCGATGTATTGGGCCGGTTTTACACAGGCCATGATGTGGAAACAGTTTACGGACGATGGAACACTGAAGTTCCAGTTCCTTGAAACCGTTACCCATATTATTCCGCTGTATGTTACCCGTAGTATCGGCGGACTGTTATACCTGGTTGGCGTATTTATCATGGTATACAATATTGTAAAAACCGTGAAAGCGGGTAGTCTGGTGGCCAACGAAGAAGCAGAAGCACCTGCACTGTCCAAAGAAGTAAAAACACATGGTAAAGAATACTGGCACAGATGGATTGAGGCAAGACCTATACAAATGCTGGTATTCAGTCTGGTGCTGGTAGCTATTGGAGGTATTCTTGAGCTGGTGCCTACTTTCCTGATCAAAAGCAATATTCCCACCATTGCGGCCGTAAAACCTTACACACCGCTTGAGTTGCAGGGAAGAGATATTTATGTGAGAGAAGGCTGTTATTTATGTCACTCACAAATGGTACGCCCCTTCCGCGATGAAGTGGCCCGTTATGGCGAGTACAGCAAGGCCGGTGAGTTTGTGTATGATCACCCATTCCAGTGGGGAAGCAAACGTACGGGTCCGGACCTGGCGCGTATCGGTGGCAAATATCCCGATAGCTGGCATTACAACCACATGCTGGAGCCGCAGAGTATGAGCCCCGGTTCTATTATGCCTTCTTACAGCTGGTTACTGGATGATCCGATAGACACGGCTATTACACCTGCCAAAATCAGGGCCATGCAAACACTGGGGGTTCCTTATCCCGAAGGATATGATAAAGTGGCTAATGCCGACCTGATGTCGCAGGCCAACCTGATCCGTATTAACCTGAAACTGGATAAGATCAATACCACTGCCAACAAAGAGATCATAGCACTGATCGCTTACCTGCAGCGGGTAGGAACGGATATTAAAGCACAGGCAAAACCATTGGCAGAAAAATAGGTAGTAGTGGGTGGTGAACAGTGAGTTGGAAAATAATGACTCTCTGCTCACTACTCACCGCTCACACAAAACAATTATTATGAAATTCATCAACTACTTAGAAAAGATCACCGGCGTGGATATTTATGCGCTCAGTTCTTTTTCGATCTTCTTTGTTTTTTTTATGCTGATGTTATTGTGGGTATGGAAGGCGGATAAAAAAATGATCGATGAGATCAGCCGTATCCCTTTAGAAAATTAACTAACCTGAATTATGTTTAAAACATCTGATATGAAACGATCTTCTGTAAAAAGATATAGCGGATATCTGCTGGCCACGATGATGGTATTGCTCTTCGCTTTCCCATCCGGCGCATTTGCCGCCGGTCC
>SCVK01000003.1 GCA_004297075.1 Chitinophagaceae bacterium | reverse complement strand
GGTAAAAATACGTTTATGATCAAGGTCAGGGTTTTTACATTTAGTCCCGTTCAGGAAAATACCTACGTACTGTACAATGAACAGAACAAAGCTATTATAATTGACCCCGGATGTTACTTCTCCGCTGAACAGGAAACGTTAAAAAACTTTATAACCGATACGCAGCTGGAACCGGTAAGGTTGCTGAACACCCATTGCCACCTGGACCATGTATTTGGAAACAAATGGGTTTCAGAAACATGGAACCTGGAACTATACCTGCACAAGGGCGAGCAGCAGCTGTTGCAGCTGGCCTCTTTATCGGGCGAAAAATGGGGTTTGCCCTTTCAGAATTACACTGGTCCACTCCATTTTCTCGAAGAAGGAGATACGATTTCGCTGGGTAACGATGCTTTACGGGTAATTCTGGCACCTGGCCATTCGCCGGCCAGTATCTGTTTTTACTGCGAGAAGCAGGCGTTCCTGATAGGTGGCGATGTATTGTTCCGCGAAAGCATTGGCCGTACCGACCTGCCGGGTAGCAACCATGAAACATTGCTGAAAAGCATCCGGGAAAAACTGTTTGTGCTACCAGATGAGGTAGTGGTGTATTCCGGGCATGGAGAGCCCACTACTATCGGGCACGAGAAGCGGAATAACCCATTCTTATAAACGCCTCTTTACTGTTTCTCTGCTTTCTCATAGGCCATGATAAAAATGGCACCCAGGTTTTTATGGGGAGGGATATAGTCGTCAAACTTATCGCGGTAACCTGCGCCTACCCTGCCCTGTACGGTTTTCCAGAGTTCTTCCCAGTTCAGGTCTTTACCGGCCCGCAGTTTATCTGTGATCGCATCTATCAGGCTCTGGTTTAACACACCGGCAGCCACCTGTTTGGAGGAAATGATATGCGCTTTGGGGCAGATCTGCAGAATATCATTCAGTTTCTGGTACCCGCCGCAACTACCCAGTAACACCACTTTGGCACTGGCCGGCAGGCGTTTGATGGTTTCGGGCAGGTAATAACTATGTCCGCGGTGAATAACGATCGCCGGCGGCAGGTGTTTTTCTTCCAGGTAACTGATCAGGCTGTCCTGCGCCTGCAGGTCCAGCTCCTGTTTTTCATCCAATGGCAGGTTGGCATAAATGGTGATGGGACTGCCTTTGGCCGAATGGATCTCCACCCATTGCGGTTTGCGGGTAATGCGCCAGTTACTGTTGCTGAACCGGTTCATGAATGCACCAAAATAAGTGGCCGCATCTTTATCGCCATACGAGAATTGCTGGATGATGATCCGGCCGGTACTATCCAGCAGCGATTTACGGGGCATGATATACACCGGATCGATGCCGAGCCGGGCAGCAATATCTACTTTGTTGGAAGGATCGAGCGACAAAAAGATGGTATTGAGCAGCTCATAAATCACAGACCCTCTTTTGTTATGGTTGCGGGTACTATTGGTGAGGTTCACTTGTACCTGCGCCAGTATCAGGTTACGCAGGTCTTTGTTATAAATACTCGCATATGAATCGGCCACATCCACCGCATCTTCGAGTGTGGGCGAAGCATCCAGTCCATTCACAAAACGGCGCATCACATTTTCTGCGGTACTCTTCTCCATCCGGCCCAGAAAATTATCGAGCGTATTATAGGCTGCGCAGATCTTGATGAATTTTTTATAATAATCGCCATGAATCAGCCGTATCAGGCTATCGGACCTGGGCACCTGCATGCGCTGGAAAATTCTCGGATACACCCCCACTACAAAACTCGAGGTATAAATCTCTTCTTCGCCCATCACCGCCAGGTAATACAGTTCTTCCGGACCCAGTTTATCCAGTGCTTTAAACCGGATATTCTCGTTGGCCACATCGTGCAGGGCATTGATCTCATTGATGAATAATTCAACGGCTTTGCTACGCAGTTTATTGGTTAATACCATGGCGGCCATGGGTGTATCGCCCCGCTGCATACGGGTGGCATAATCAATTCGCGTTTTCACGAGTAACTGGTAATAACCTATAGAGGAATCATTGGTAACCAGCGGCGTGATGGAATCGATAGAGATCTTATTACGGTAGAGATTATCGAGAAAAGGGAAATACATGCGCCCGGTTTTGGTCAATGCCAGGCGTCCAATCATTTTTACCAGCGGATGATTTACCGACTGGATCTTTCTGCCCAATGCATTGGGTACGGCGGCATAACTGTACAGTTCTTCCTGGTTGCGGTAGGCGGCCTGTATGATGAGGCTGTCTGCAAAACGGTTGTTGGGGTAACGGGTCAGGATCTTGAGTACATCCAATGGATTTCGCTGGCAGGTTTTGAGTACCAGGTAATCGGCCGCAGCAGGTATACCCGGATTCGGTTTCAGGGCAAAATTATCTGTGAGGATGGAACTCACTTCCAGTGTATTCGCAATGATTACCGGCAGTATAGAATTGCCTGTTAATTCTGCCTGCATGGCATCTTCATAGGCTTTTACCAGTGCGGGCAGCATACCCACACTCATAGCGCGGGAGCGATAGGAAGACAGGAATCCTCTCAGCATTTCATTGATACCCCGCAGCCATTTGAATTTGTCATTATCGCTGAGGTTTTTGTTCAGCTCTACAACGGCCCGCAGGTTATTGATTCTGATGCGGACCGCATGATCGATGGAACGGTCGAGCGAGGCATTACCCGTAAACGGGATCAGGCTGTCGGTCTTGCTTTTCAAATGGGTGATCGCATTCAGGGAGATCAGGATGGTTTCGTGGTGAAACTCCCGCGAAGCAGGTATTTCAGGGATGGTCAGTGCCTCCTGCGAAAAAACAGAAAGGCTCATTAATAAGACCGATATTGTAAGGTAAAATTTCTTCCGTTTCATAAACTGGCCCAAAAATAGGTTCATTTGGATGAAGACCCATATTTCGGGCCGTTTGTAGTTAACAATAACATAATAAGGCCAAAAGCCTTAATTGCGGTTCTTAAAAATTAATTTTGTGTAAACATTAGGTTAAGACATGGAAGTAAAGCCCAAACAGATCCTGATAGCAGACGATGAGCCGGATATTTTAGAGATAGTGAGCTAC
>SCVK01000097.1 GCA_004297075.1 Chitinophagaceae bacterium | reverse complement strand
AAGTTTTATTAACCCCCCAATTATAACTTTCATTGCCATGAGCCAGACCTTGCAAGCCGTTGTTTTGATCAACGGCAAAAACCAGATTAAGGTTGACTTTCTTCACACCAAGAAAGCTTCGCTGATTCTCAGATCAATTAACCATAAACTGAGACAACAAATCATCAAATTACTGGACGAACACCAGAAAATGACGGTTACTGAGATCTATGTTAAACTCCGGTTAGAACAATCCGTTGCTTCCCAACACCTTGCCATCCTGCGTCGCGCAGGTATTGTGAGTACTTCCCGTGATGGTAAATTTATTTACTACTCAGTGAATTATACCCGCTTAGCTGAAGTGGTACAGTTTGTTGAAACACTGGTAGGTTGACAGATCAACTGTCATTTCCTCCATTTTTTGGTTGTTCTGCCCGTTTGGCCCAAAGCTTGCGATAACTTTGCGTAAACCTGATACTATGTTTGTAAAGCAATTATACACCGGCTGCATCAGCGAAGCGGCTTATTATATTGAAAGTGAGGGAGTAGCGGCCATTGTAGATCCTTTGCGCGATATTGAAGAGTACCTTGACCTTGCCAATGAGCGTAAAGCTACCATCAAATATATTTTTGAAACGCATTTTCATGCAGACTTTGTAAGTGGCCACTTAGACCTTGCAGCCGCTACCGGTGCTACCATTGTGTACGGTCCGGATACAGAAACCAGGCTTCCGGTACATATTGCCAAAGACGGTGAACGTTTTCAGATCGGAAAAGTTGCTATCGAAGTGTTGCATACACCCGGTCATACATTGGAGAGCAGCTGCTTTTTGCTGAAGGATGAGAACGGAAAAGATCATTCCATTTTTACCGGTGATACTTTGTTTGTTGGTGATGTGGGCCGCCCTGACCTGGCGCAGAAAGCCAACGAAATTACGATGGACGATCTGGCGGGCATGATGTATGAAAGTCTGAAACACAAGATCATGCCACTGGCAGATGAGGTGATCGTATATCCTGCACATGGGGCAGGCAGCAGTTGCGGCAAAAACCTCGGTGCAGAAACCTATAGTACCCTTGGTGAGCAGAAGCAGACCAACTATGCTTTACAACCGCAGAGCAAAGAAGAATTCATCAAAGTGGTAACCGAAGGACTCACTGCCCCGCCGCAGTATTTTCCTATCAATGCCATGATCAATAAAGAGGGATACGAGAGCCTGGATGCAGTGTTGAAAAAAGGTATGCAGCCATTGTCTGTTGCTGCGTTTAAAGCAAAAGCCGCAGACGACCAGGTAATCATTCTTGATACCAGGGTCTCATCCGTTTTTACAGAAGGATTTGTACCCGGCTCTATCAGTATCGGACTGGATGGCCGTTTTGCAGAATGGGCAGGCAGCCTCCTGCCTTTTGATAAAACATTACTACTGGTTACAGAAGCCGGTAAAGAAAAAGAGACCATTGTACGATTGGCACGTGTGGGTTTTGATAAAATGGAAGGATACCTCGATGGCGGTTTCCTGGCCTGGCAGGCTGCCGGTGAAAAAGTGGATATGGTAATCGATGTGGAAGCAGATGAACTGGCAATGGATATTCCTTTTGATCCCAACCTGGTGATCGTAGATGTTCGCAAACCCGCGGAGTATGGCGATGGTCATGTGAAACAGGCGCTGAATATGCCCTTGGTAGACCTGATGGATCCGGGAACAATGGCAGACCTGGAAGACACACATAATATCTATGTGCATTGTGCCGGCGGTTACCGCAGCGTGATTGCTGCCTCCTTATTGAAAAGACAGGGCATTCACAACATCCGGAATGTACTGGGGGGCTGGGGTAAGATCAAAGAATTGACAGACAAGATCGAAGTAACCAAAGAGGCAGAAGTACTGAACTAATCAGTTTCCTCAATCACATATTTACCGAATTTTTCAGCATCATATTCAAACTTCCATCTTCTATGGCTCCATAAGTAATTATGGGGCCTTTTTTTAACGCTCTCTTCAATAAAGTTTACGAGTGCTTTGGTGATAAAACCTTTGGGAGTTTCTTTGGGTGTAGTGGTAAGCAGGGTCAGGTCTACTCTGTAATAACCTCTCTTCACTTTATAAAGATCGGCCATAATTACGGCGGTATTCTGACTGATGGCTCCTTTTTCAGGGCCTTTTACAAACGGCGTCATCCTACCAAAAAATTTTACCCAATAAGCATTGGTAGGATCAACCGGATTCTGATCGGCTACCAGTCCGAGTGCATAGGGTTTTTCGGTATACTGGTGAAACCGGGTTCTGAACTCTGCCGTAGAGATCAGGATAGTGCCGTATCTGCCACGGATCTTTGTAATTAACCGGTTGAAGGTTTTATTACTCAATGCAGTGAAAATGCCCAACAAGGGATACCGACTGTTTTTAGCCACACCGAGATTCATAAACTCCCAGTTAAAAAAATGACCCGAATGAATCTGCACACTTTGTCCGGTAGTATATAAATTGTTTAACACGTCTGCATTAACCACCAGTCGCTTGTCGAATTCTGCTGACGACATAGACACCAGTTTAATCGTTTCAATAAACGTATCAATAAAATTCCGGTAAAACTCTTTCGCAATCCTGACCCGCTCTGCTTCCGTTTTTTCGGGGAAAGCGATGCTGAGGTTTTTCATCACTACAGGTTTTCGGTAGCCGATCACATAGTATACCAGCAGGTATAAGCCATCGCTGATAAGATACATCAACCACCAGGGTATCAGTGAGAGAAGGAAGAAAAAACCATACAGCAGGTAATACATGCGCTAAACTTTGCGTAACTGAATAAAGATACAGAATTGTCTATACCCCTCTTATAATATGATATTCTGCAACAGATCGCTTTTCTGTAAGTGGTCGGTATTATAGTGCAAGCCACGGCTTTCTTTGCGAAACTCGGCACCTTTTACGATCAGGTAGCCCACCGTAATCAGGTTTCTTACTTCGCATAACTGCGGAGATACTTTGGTAGAGCGGTACAAAGCTTCTGTTTCTGTAAACAATAGATCCAGTCGTTTCATCGCCCTTTCCAGTCGCATATCGGTTCTTACAATACCCACATAATCGCTCATAATCAGCTGCAGCTCTTTCTGGCTCTGGGTAATCAGGATCATTTCGCTGGGTTCCGTTGTGCCGGCTGCGTTCCAGTCGGGAATCTTTTCTTCGAGTGCAATCGTACCCACTTCTTTTTTACTATCAAGGAAACAGCGGTGCCCAAATACCATCGCCTCCAGTAAACTATTACTGGCCAAACGGTTGGCTCCATGCAAACCGGTGCTGGCACATTCGCCGCAGGCATATAAATGTTTGATGGATGTTCTTCCCCATTCATCTGTTTTAATACCACCACAGCTATAATGTGCCGCAGGTGCTACCGGTATCATGTGTTTCATCACATCGATCCCGATGCTCATGCATTTTTCGTAGATATTGGGAAAATGATGGATGAATTTTTCCTTATCCATGTGGCGGCAATCGAGATACACATGTTCCGTACCTGTTCTTTTCATTTCGTTATCGATGGCACGGGCCACAATATCACGCGGGGCCAGATCTCTGCGCGCATCATACCGTTCCATAAAAGCTTCGCCGTTTTTGTTGCGCAGGATACCACCATCGCCCCTTACGGCTTCGGTTACCAGGAATGAAGGTGATACACCGGGTTCGAACAATGCCGTTGGGTGAAACTGGATAAATTCCATGTTTTCAATCTTGCCCTTGGCCCGGTATACCATGGCTATGCCATCGCCGGTAGCAATGCGCGGGTTAGTGGTAGTGCGGTAAGCCTGTCCGCAGCCGCCGGTGGCCAATACAGTAATGCGCGCCAGGATCTTTTCGATCTGTTGGGTTTGCAGGTTCAGCACATACACACCATAACAGGTAATATCCAGCGTTGATTTGGTAACGAGATACCCGAGATGGTGCTGCGTAATAATATCTAGAACAAAACAATGGTTAATGAGTTCGATGTTGGGAAGGGTCTCCATTTCATCCAGCAGGGCCCGCTCCATTTCTTTACCGGTAACGTCTTTGTGATGAAGGATGCGGTTCTCGCTATGCCCCCCTTCTTTGCCCAAACTATACTCACCCTGTTCATCTTTATCAAATTCGGCGCCGTAAGCAATGATCTCCTTGATCCTTTCCGGACCTTCCTTTACCACGATCTCTACTACTTTCTCGTTACACAAACCATCTCCGGCTATGAGAGTATCTTCAATATGTTTGTGGTAACTGTCTCTTTCTTCATCCCATACACCGGCTACCCCACCCTGGGCATATTTGGTATTGGTTTCATCGGCCTGGGTTTTGGTAATAATGGTCACTTTCCTGCCGGGAAATTCCTTTGCTGTTTTTAACGCGTAGGTCAAGCCTGCTATTCCGGAACCGATAACTAAAAAATCTGTTTGCATATGACGATCCCCGGGGGGCGTTTATGTGTAGAAGAATGCATTAAGCGGGCTCCACCCAGGCATCACTCTCTTTCAATAAATTGATCAGCTCATCTACAGCGATCTCACTTTCAATATTTCTTTTCATGATCTCTTTGCCTTTGTATAAAGTGATCTTACCCGGACCGCTTCCTACATAACCAAAATCCGCATCGGCCATTTCGCCCGGGCCATTTACAATACAACCCATGATAGCGATCTTAACCCCTTTGAGGTGATGCGTTACCTTACGGATCTTAGCGGTGGTTTCCTGCAGGTCAAACAAAGTTCGGCCACAACTGGGGCAGCTGATATATTCTGTTTTGGAAATTCTCGTACGGGTTGCCTGCAGAATCGTGAAAGCAGTGGCATTTACAAATTGCTCTACGGAGGTATTGCTTCCATAGTTTCTTCCGCTGGTATCCTGTTTGCCCTGCGAAAGCTGCCGGTAACTTTCCTGCGTCATACCGAGGCAGATACCATCACCAAAACCATCCAGAAAAAGAGCGCCACATTCTGTAGAATAATGGATCAGGTGTTCATCCGTTGTTTGCCAGTTGCTATCGGTGATCAGGATCACGGGGTTCTGGATCTTCCGGTTCATCAGTTCCATGAACATACGGCGAACGGCGGGCATGGCGTGGGCATTGGTGCTGCTTACGCAGAGCACTACCGTTTTATCATTCGTCAGTTCATCCAGATAAGTATAATCGTTGATGGGCGTCTCATCGCTGAAACAATCCACCATTACAAAATTCAACTGACTGCTTTTCTGCTCAGCAGCTACAAAACCGGATGCATCAAAAATCGGGAGATATTTTTCTTTATCCGTTACGTTTACCCAGGTAGCAGGATACGTAATGACACGTAATGTGCCCGGCAGCGAAAAGTCCAGCACCTGGTGACCGGTGAAAATATAATCAGCTGCCGCATCACTGATATTCCATTTATCAGACAGTGCATCATAGGTATATCCCACACTTTGCAGGTGCTGCGGTGTAATGCTTTCGATCTTACTTAGGTCAGCAATCACTACGGGTACCTGTTTGGCACCAATATTGGCCACTGCAAAACTTTCTCTGCGCTGGTAGGTAAAAGGACTGTAAGGGATCTTGTCAATAGCAGGAATGGTTTTGGCTGATGAGGCCCTGTTGGTATACCGCTTCACCAGGTCATGACAAACGGGAATTTCAAATTCGGGATCTTCTGTTAAACTCACTCTGACCGTATCGCCGATCCCATCTTCGAGTAAGGTACCGATGCCTGCTGCACTTTTCACACGGCCATCTTCGCCATCGCCTGCTTCGGTAACACCGAGGTGCAGGGGGTAACATTCGCCAAACTCTGCATCCATCTGCTGTATCAGCAAACGGTATGCCTGCACCATTACCTGTGGATTGCTGGCTTTCATGCTCAGCACAATGTTGTGATAGGTTTCGCTGCGCGCAATGCGTAAGAATTCCATGGCACTTTCCACCATACCCATCGGTGTATCACCATAGCGACTCATGATCCTATCGCTCAGTGAGCCGTGGTTGGTACCGATCCGCATAGCAGTGCCATATTCCTTACAGATCTTAACCAGCGGTGTAAAACGTTCGCGGATACGATCAATCTCTTCGAGGTATTCCGCATCGGTATAATTGATCTGTTCAAATTTTTTCTTGTCTACATAGTTACCCGGGTTCACTCTCACTTTCTCCACAATGCGGGCAGCTATTTCAGCGGCATTGGGGGTGAAATGTATATCAGCCACCAGTGGTGTGGTATACCCTCTTTTCCGTAACTCGTTTTTGATAGTAAGCAGGTTCTCTGCTTCATTTTTGCTGGGAGCGGTAATGCGAACCAGTTCAGCACCCGCTTCAATACAACGGATACTCTGCTCAACTGTAGCCAGGGTATTCAGCGTATCGGTGGTGGTCATGGTCTGCAACCGGATGGGATGACCATTACCCAATAACAGGTCGCCGATTTTTACCTCCCTGGTAAGCAGGCGCTGGTACGCTGTGAGTGAATTACAATACAATTGCATATAGAGTCAATGTTCTGCAAAACTAACAGTTATGGGG
>SCVK01000096.1 GCA_004297075.1 Chitinophagaceae bacterium | reverse complement strand
TTCGCAGGCAATTCTATTCACTAAGTGTACCGGGAAACCGGTAATTTGTATTTGAACCATGGCTAAAATCGGCATTAACATAGCAACCGGCAGTTTACAGCAGGCAGAAATGATCGTGGGCATCGATCTCGGAACCACCAATAGTCTGGTAGCCATCATTCACCCCGAAAGCAAACAACCCATTGCCCTGAAAGAACACAATACCAGCAGCCTGGTACCCAGCGTGGTGCATTTTGATGCGTTTGGGAATGCCACGGTAGGAGAAGCGGCCAAAGCCTTCATGGAAACCGATCCGCAGAATACCATTTTCAGCGCCAAAAGGCTGATGGGCAAAAGTTTCAAAGACATTAAAGAGAACGCGGATTTCTTTACCTATAAAGTGATCGATGATGATGCGGACAGCCTGGTAAAAGTGCAGGTGGGCCAACAGTTTTATTCGCCGATCGATCTCTCGTCCTTTATTTTAAAAGAGCTCAAACAAAGGGCCGAACATATCCTGAAAACACCGGTTACCAAAGCGGTGATCACCGTACCGGCTTATTTTAACGATGCCCAGCGGCAGGCCACGCGCGATGCGGGTAAACTGGCCGGACTGGATGTATTACGCATTGTAAACGAACCTACTGCCGCCAGCCTGGCCTATGGTTTGGGTATGAACAAAGACGAAGAAAAAGCCATTGCCGTATACGATCTCGGAGGCGGCACTTTCGATATTTCGATCCTGCATATCAATAACGGCATTTTTGAAGTACTCAGCACCAATGGCAATACTTACCTGGGCGGAGATGACCTGGACAGGGCCATTGTTCAATACTGGATGGAGCAGGCCGGTATTTCGATGGAAGAACTGAAACAGAACAAAGAACTTTCGCAAGGTCTGCGTTTGCGTGCCGAAGAAGCCAAAAAACACCTCAGCAGCAACGACATCTTTGCCATTGAATGGAACGGCGACCAGCTATCGCTTTCACGTGAAACATTCGAGACGCTGATATCACCGCTGGTAGAGCAGACTATTCAGTCATGCAGCAATGCACTGGCCGATGCCAAACTCAGCGTAACAGATATTGATACGATTGTAATGGTAGGCGGTAGTACCCGTGTACCGGCCGTTAAAAATGCGGTGAGCCGGTTCTTTGGTAAACCCGTTAACGATTCCGTTAACCCGGATGAAGTGGTGGCTTTGGGTGCCGCGGTACAGGCAGATATTCTTGCTGGCAATAACAAAGATTTTTTATTACTCGATATCACCCCGCTGAGCCTGGGTATTGAAACCATGGGCGGTTTGATGGATGTATTGATTCCCCGTAATGCCAAGATCCCTACCAAAGTGGGTCGTCAGTACACCACCCATAAAGACGGACAGGGTAGCATGCGTATTTCTGTATTCCAGGGCGAGCGCGACCTGGTAAAGGATAACCGCAAACTGGCCGAGTTCAGTCTGAAAGGCATACCCGGTATGCCGGCAGGTTTACCCAAAGTGGAAGTGAGCTTCCTGATCAATGCAGATGGCATTCTGGTGGTAAAAGCCAAAGAACTGCGCAGTGGGGTAGAGCAGGAGATAGAAGTAAAACCCCAATACGGCCTGACCGATGAAGAAGTGGAGCATATGCTGATGGACAGCCTCACCCATGCCAAAGAAGACATGCAGGTGCGGGCCCTGGTAGAAGCACGTACAGAAGGGGAGCAGATCCTGGAAGTGACCGAAAAATTCATCGGCAAAAATGCCACCCTCTTAAGCAAAGAAGAGATCACTGCTACCGCAGCGGCCATGCAGGCCCTGCAAATGGCATTGACCATGGAAGATAAAAACCTGATCCATACCAAAATAGAAGAGCTTAACGAAGTAACCCGCCCCTTTGCCGAAAGGGCCATGGATGCCGCTATCAGCGGGGCGTTGAAGGGGAAATCGATTACGTCGTGAGGCGGGAGTAGTCAGTAGTGAGTGGTGAGTCGTCAGTACCAAAGTCAGAAAATCTCTGTGACCCTCTGTTGCTCTGTGTGTTCTGTGTTGAAAACAGCATAGATGCTATTGCGTAATGGAGATGCAGTTTTTTTTTCAACACAGAGGTCACAGAGATCGGGAGTTACACAGAGAAAAGAAGTGGTACGGTTTTTACCGACAGCAATAAATATCGAATAGGGGTGGTTCCAATAAATTGCCCATTCACCATTGCCCATTCACTACTCACCACTCACCACTGACGATTCACGCCTCACGCCCCCAGTTCCAACCTCCGCTGCACATACTTTCCCAGCATATCAAACTCAATATTCACCTGGCTGCCAACCTGTAACTGATGGATATTGGTGTGTTCGTAAGTGTAGGGGATCACGGCAATGCGGAAACTGTTTTTGGTAACATCGAAGCAGGTAAGACTGGTGCCGTTGACGGAGATGGATCCTTTTTCGATCACCAGATGGGCAAATTCAGGTGGAAATTGAAAACAGTATTCCCAGCTGCCGGCCAGTTCTTTGCGTTCTGTGCATACGGCCGTGGTGTCTACATGGCCCTGTACAATATGTCCATCAAGGCGGCCATTCATTACCATACATCTTTCCAGGTTGATCTCGGTACCGGTTTGCCAGCTGCCGAGTTCGGTTTTTTTCAGGGTCTCTTCAATGGCGGTTACCTGGTGACGGTTAGGGGCCAGGGCTTCTACCGTAAGGCAAACGCCGTTATGGCTCACACTCTGGTCTACTTTCAGCTCCCCCGAAATCGGCGATTCTATCCAGAAACTCAGGTTGGTGCCATTGGGTGTGATGGAGATTACTTTACCCGTATTTTCAATAATTCCTGTAAACATGGATGCAAGTTAATTTTGAAAATCGAGAAATGAGTACCCGTTTCAGGTTACAGTTTGCCGGTTACCAGAAACCTGTAACTGGAAACCTGAAACCAGCAACCAGTAACCTGAAACCAGAAACCTGTAACCAATATTTGGTATTTTCAAATCAAATCCTATCTTTGCCGTCCTAAAAAACACCTGAGGAGGTATAATAGCTATGCTTATCATCGATTCAAAAGATTGTGAAAACATCGACAAGGCACTCAA
>SCVK01000095.1 GCA_004297075.1 Chitinophagaceae bacterium | reverse complement strand
TTCCCGATATTCATTGCGCCTAATATTATTATCCTCGCCTTAAGTATCTGTATCATTCTCGGCATCATTTCCGGTATCATCCCGGCCTCGATTGCCGCCAAAATGGATCCTGTGGTAGCTATCAGGACGAAGTAATTTGTTGGTTTATTCGTTTACTGGTTTATTAGTTTATTGGGGTAAGTCTGAACTTGTTATGTGGTCTTCTAGTTGGTTTATGGGTGGGCATGTGTAAATTTGCACGCTTTGTGACCAGGAACTGAAACTACCTGGCTTCCGGCACTAACAAAAGCTGATCGACCAGAAACCAGTAAACGAGTAAACCCATAAACTAAATGCCCACCATCCTCGCCATAGAATCTTCCTGCGATGAAACCTCCGCTGCTGTATGTGTGGATGGAAAGATCTTGTCTAATTTCATCGCCAACCAGACCGTACATGAGCAATATGGAGGCGTGGTACCCGAACTGGCCAGCCGGGCGCATATGCAGAACATTGTACCGGTGATAGATGCGGCACTCACCCAGGCATTCCCCCAACTCCTAACTCCCCACTCCAGACTCCAGACTTTAGACGCCATCGCTTTCACACAAGCGCCCGGTCTGATCGGAAGTCTGCTGGTAGGAACCCAGTTTGCCAAATCGCTGGCTTTAGCGCTGAACAAACCGTTGATTGCGGTACACCATATGCAGGCCCATGTACTGGCGAACCTGATAGGGGAAGAGCGGCCCGATTTCCCGTTTCTCTGTTTAACGGTGAGTGGTGGACATACACAGATTGTATTAGCCCGTTCGCCGCTGGATCTGGAAGTGATCGGCGAAACCATTGATGATGCTGCCGGAGAAGCATTTGATAAGAGTGCGAAATTATTGGGACTGCCTTATCCCGGCGGACCTTTGATTGATAAATACGCAAAAGAAGGGGATCCCCTCAAATTCAAATTTGCGGAACCCCAGATCCCCGAACTGAATTTTTCTTTCAGTGGATTAAAGACTTCCGTTTTATATTTCCTCCAGAAGCAGGAGCCCGGTTTTATAGAACAGCACCTGGCAGATCTCTGTGCTTCTATCCAATACACCATCATCAACATCCTGCTGAAGAAAGTGAAAAAAGCCATACAGCAAACAGGTGTGAGAAGAATTTGTATTGCCGGCGGGGTAAGTGCCAACAGCGGCTTACGCAAAACCCTGCAGGAAGCAGGCACCAAACATGGCTGGAAAACCTATATTCCCCCATTCGAATACTGCACCGATAATGCCGCCATGATTGCCATAACCGCTTATTATAAATATCTGGCCAACGAATTCAGCACACTGGATGTGGGGCCGAGCGCGAGAGCAGAATGGTCAATTAGTAATTATTAATTAGTAGTTAGTAATTTCTGATTATTAATTACTAACTACTAATTTCTAACTATATTCCATCTCATTCATCTTCTCCACCGGGTTCATCATATACGTAACCAGGCTGCCATCATCCATCAGTTCTACTACGCGGAAGCCTTTGTAAGCGGTTCCCCAGCTGCCACCGATATGTGAGTCGAAGAAAAAGGGGATATGGTTGCTCATTTTTACACCATCCTGGTCGTGTTCATGACCGTGGAATACGGCTTTTAGGTTGGGGTATTGTTTGATCAGTTCAAAAAAGGCGGGTGTATCAATTCCGTTGGCCGTCCATTTGGCCTGGGGAATATGCAGGAAGAGAAAGACCTGTTTGTGCTGCTGATGTTTGTCTAATGTCTGTTTCAGCCAGACCAGGTCGGGCGAGAGGTATTTACCTTCTTCATTGGATGTGTCTCCGAGAATGATGCCTTTCTTTTTGATCACCACATCGTGGTTAACGGGCGTGCCCCATACTTCTTTCCAGTAATCAGTGCTCACCATATCGTGGTTGCCCCTTGTTACATACCAGGGCATGGTAAGTTTTTCGATCTGCTTTTTGGCCAGCGGCATCAGTGGTTTTTCGTTGTGAATGATATCGCCGTTGATGACGCAGAAATCGAGTGGGTTGTCATTATGAAAACTGTTTACCTGGCCAATGATCTTTTCGATCATGCCATCAAAATCGGTCTTGGGTTGTCCGTAGTGCGAATCGGATGCCACTACAAAACGCAGGGTCACTTTTTTGCGCAGTTCATATACTTCGGCGGCAGACAGCTTTCTGATACCGCCTCCCAGTAAAAAAACAGAAGCGAATGACATATTCCGGAGGAAGGACCGGCGCGAACGGGAATGAGATTGTTGATCAGACATAAGCAGTATTGAAAATTAAATGTATAGATTTTCCATGGTAGAGACAGGATGAAACAGATCGTTCATATAAAATTCATATGGTAGGGTCAGTCATTTACATCTGTCAGCAAAAATCCTTTCAGTGTATAGGTTGAGATCACGGTTTTGGCGGAATAAGCCAGTAGAATGCCCGGTAACAGATGCTCTTTTTCAATGTCCAGAAATTTCATGGCCTGTCCGCAGCTCGAAAAACGAACACCTGCCTCCTGCAATTCTTTTACCAGTTTGGCATTGGGATTATTGATATGAAATTTTTTCTGGTAATACGCATCATTCAGCAGGGAAAACAATCCCGATCCATGTGCGATCACCATTACATCGATATGGTTTTTGGGAACCCCCGCTGCCACATGCAGGTTAATGATCCGGGCCACTTCGGCCAGTGCGCCATTGATGGCTTTGGCTTTGGCAGGGGTAGTGGCGGGCTGTACAAAATTCATCAGCAGTTTGTACTTCATTTTCGGGTCGGGCTTTTCATCGGGGTTTTGGATCTCGACCACCCCACCCATGGGTGCTTCTTTGATCAACGGGTAAATAGCCGATCCAAACATTTTGGCCATTCGTAAACTATCTCTTCTGGCCAGTGCGGCAGAATCTCTGGGCGATTGGGAGAATGCGGAAAGGAAGGTGATCAGACAAATACAACACAGCTGGATCTTTCTCATGGCATGGTTTTAGGCAGAGAAGATAAATAAAGCGTTTGATATATGTACCATGCAAATGCATGGTGCGTTCTGTGCCGCAGTCGCAGTCGCCCGGCTCCGACGGGTGACGACTATCTCCCAGGCTTCCAGCCTTCCCGCTTCCAGTCTGTCAACCGAAATATCATCTAAAAGCAAATCACCGTTGCCTACAGTCAGCTATGGTCCCCGGATAAGCGTTGTAACACTACTCACTACTTTACAAATGCATTGCGCCGTAGGCGCAGTGGCCCGGCTCCGACGGGTGACGACTATCTCCCAGGCTTCCAGCCTGCCCGCTTCCAGTCTCCCCAACCGAAATATCATCCAAAATCCTCGTTAAGCCTTACTTTTGCCGCCGAAAACAGCGTTAGCAACATGATCAGTGCAAGAAATATTACCCTCGCCTACGGCAAAAGAGTATTGTTTGATGAGGTAAATATCAATTTTACCAAAGGAAACTGTTATGGAGTAATCGGTGCCAATGGTGCCGGTAAATCCACTTTTCTGAAGATCCTCAGCGGCGAGATTGAACCCAATAAAGGTACCATCGAGATCACCCCCGGTGAGCGGATGGCCGTTCTGAAGCAGAACCAGTTCGAATTCGACAATGCCACCGTACTGAATACCGTATTAATGGGCCACAAACGCCTCTGGGATGTGATGCATGAGCGCGACGCCATTTATGCCAAAGCCGATTTCACCGAAGAAGACGGAATGAAAGCCGGAGAACTGGAAGGTGAGTTTGGCGAAATGGGCGGATATGAAGCCGAGAGTAATGCGGGTAGCCTGCTGAGCAGCCTTGGTGTAAAAGAAGAAATGCACCAGACCCTGATGCGCGATCTGCCGAGCACCTTTAAAGTGCGGGTATTGCTGGCACAGGCCCTGTTTGGTAACCCCGATATCTTATTACTGGATGAGCCTACCAACGGTCTGGATATAGAAACCATTGGCTGGCTGGAGAACTTCCTGGCCGATTATGAGAACATTGTATTGGTGGTGAGTCACGACCGACACTTCCTCGATACCATCTGTACCCATGTGGCCGATGTGGATCGTTCCAAGATCAAAGTATTTACCGGTAACTATACTTTCTGGTATGAATCTTCGCAGTTGATCGCACGCCAGATCACTGATAAGAATAAGAAGAATGAAGAGAAGCGGAAAGACCTGCTCGACTTCATTGCCCGTTTCTCTGCCAATGCCTCCAAGAGTAAACAGGCTACTTCGCGTAAGAAAGCCCTGGAGAAACTGGTGATTGAGGAGATCGAACCCTCTAACCGTAAATATCCCGGCATTATTTTCCAGCCCCTGCGCGAAGTGGGTAACCAGATCCTGAATGTAGAGAACCTGAGTAAAAGTGTGGATGGCAGGAAACTATTTGATAAAGTGTCTTTTTCGATCAATAAAGGCGAGAAGATCGCTTTCCTGAGCCGCGATCCTTTGGCGGTGACGGATTTCTTTGAGATCATCAACGACAAAATGCAGGCCGATACCGGTAAGTTTGAGTGGGGAACCACCATTACCAAAGCCTACCTGCCGCAGGAGAACCATGAATTCTTTACAGAAGGACTGAGCCTGATGGATTGGCTGCGTCAGTATGTGCCACCGCATGTAACCGATGCGGATGAACCCTTTATCCGCGGGTTTCTGGGTAAAATGCTGTTCAGTGGCGATGATATTCAGAAAAAAACAAATGTATTAAGCGGGGGAGAGAAAGTGCGTTGTATGGTAAGCCGCATGATGTTACAGAACCCGAACCTGGTGATACTGGACCAGCCCACCAACCACCTTGACCTGGAAAGCATCCAGAGTTTCAATGAAGGCTGTCAGACCTTCCCGGGTGTGGTACTGATCACTTCTCATGACCATACTTTTATGCAGACCGTGGCCAACCGCATTATTGAGCTGACCCCCAAGGGCATTATCGACCGGTTAATGACTTTTGATGAGTACATGGAGGATGCGAGGGTGAAGGAGTTGCGGGAGGAAATGTACAAGTAATTAGAAATTAAAAATTGCTGATTCGGGAACTCCCTGTTCACTACTGACCACTCACTACAAGTACTTTCTACCCGTATTTACCGCAGGCCGGTTTTTGACCGGCTTTGTTTTGTAATTTGGGTTAAAATTCAGGAATATGTCAGTGATTAAACTTCCGCTTTTGTATGTGGGATCTAAGGGTGAACAAAGATTGTACAGCCTGTTCGATACGGGAGCCAATTTGTCTTGTATTAACCCTGAATTTGTAGAAAAGCTTGGCAATGCGGAAGGTTTGGGCAGAACAAGAAGGATAGCAACAGCCAGTGAAGGTCATTTTATTGAAATTAATCTGGTAATGCGTCTGGATTTTTACATCAATGATGTTTTATTGAGTGATGAATTCCTGGTAGTACCCGGATTAAGTGAAGAAGCCGTAATTGGTGCCGCCACTATGCAGAAATGGAGGATCAAGCTTGATTTTGAACATGATACGGTACACGTGGACCCGAAAGTGATGAAAATGCAGCTGATTTAACCTGGCGGGTGGCCGGAAACAGGGGGTGCGTTCCGGAAAATGTGGATAAACCTGGCTAAATCCGGATTTCCGGGCCGATTTTTTACCGGATTGTGAAGAAAATAATTAAAAAAAGGGATTGGGAACTTGGTTTTTTGTTGCATTTCCTTACCTTTGCCTCCCGAAAAAAATCGGAAAAAAATTAAGCGTCATGGCAAGAGTATGTCAGGTTACAGGTAAAAAACCCATTGTAGGA
>SCVK01000094.1 GCA_004297075.1 Chitinophagaceae bacterium | reverse complement strand
TTAGAATCGTTTACTATAAATACGTAACTATACAACATGAGGCAGCTCAAGATCGCTACACAGATTACCAACAGAGATTCACAGGCCGTTGAGAAGTATCTGCAGGAAATTTCCAAAATCCCGATGATCACCCCCGAAGAGGAAACTACTTTGGCGCAACGCATCAAAATGGGTGACCAGCGTGCATTAGACAAACTGGTTCAGGCCAATCTCCGTTTCGTGGTATCCGTAGCGAAACAATACCAGCACCAGGGGCTTTCCCTGAGTGACCTGATCAACGAGGGTAACCTTGGTCTGATCAAAGCTGCCCAGCGTTTCGATGAAACCAAGGGTTTTAAATTCATTTCATACGCAGTATGGTGGATCCGTCAGTCTATTCTACAGGCTTTGGCCGAGCAGGGTCGTCTGGTACGTTTGCCGCAGAACAAAATCGGTACTTACAATAAAGCCAACAAAGCCTATATGGCATTTGAACAGGAGCATGAGCGCGAGCCTTCTACCGAAGAGCTGGCCGAGATCCTGGAAATGAGCGAAACCGAGATCAACAATATTTTCCAGAGCAATACCCGTCATACTTCACTGGACGCACCTGTACACGAAGCCGAAGATGTGGCCATGGGCGATCTGCTGGAAGGCAGCGACGATACCGATGAAGATGTGATGAAGGATTCGCTGCGCGAAGAGATCCGCCGCGTACTGAAATCACTCAGTCCACGGGAAGCCGAGATCGTAAACGCCTACTTTGGACTGGATGGCGAAAATGGGGTTACCATTGAGCAGATCGGTATGAAATACGACCTTACCAAAGAGCGTATCCGCCAGATCAAGGAAAGAGCCATCAAACGCCTGCAGAAAGCACGTTACAGCAACGCTTTAAAAGCATACCTGGGATAAAATGCTACTCAATTAAAATAGTAAACCCTTCTGGATAACAGAGGGGTTTTTATTTGGAGCAGAGGGGAGGGAACAGCAGAATATTGAACAGACGAACAAGGAACGGATGAACGGAAGGTGGCGAATTTATACACACCCTGCGCAGAACTTAGAACCTAAAACGTAGAACGTAAGACTTACCGCTTTACGGGAATAGGTCTACAGGTTACTCCCATCCCAATCCTGGCAGCCTTTAATTAACTTTTATGATTTCTGCTTGTTGTAATCATTATAAATTTACAGTATGAAAAAATGGGGCTTTTTAGTATCTGCATTGCTGTTACTGCTGGCATGCGAAAAAACGGTCCAGTTACAGCCCGATGTACAGGCACCTAAACTGGTGGTAGAAGCACAGATCGAAACCGGGCAGGCTCCTTATGTGGTATTATCCAACTCCCTCAATTATTTTTCTACCATCGATGCAGCCACATTGAACAACACCTATGTTACCGGAGCCAGAATAACCGTGAACGATGGTAACAGAACCGTTTTACTGAAAGAATATACGGTTCCGCTTACGGGTGGTTATACTTTTTATTATTACAGTATTGATCCGGCCAATGCCATGTTTGGAGAGCAGGGCAAAACCTACCGGTTAACAATTGAAACCGGCGGACAGGTGTACCAATCACAAACCCAGATACCGGTGCTGGCAAAAAAAATTGATTCACTCTGGTGGAAAAAAGCACCGTTTAATACAGATACGAATAAAGTGGTGTTGATGTCGCGTGTGACCGACCCGCCGGGTTATGGCAATTATATCCGCTACTTTACCAAAACCAACCGGGGCGAATTTTATCCGGGCATCAACAGCGTATTCGACGACCAGATCATTGATGGTAAAACATACGATATACAGATAGACCAGGGCGTAACGAAGAATGAGAAAGTAAAATTCGAAGACTACGGCTATTTTAAAAGAGGCGATACGGTAATCGTGAAAATGTGCAATATTGATAAAGCCAGTTTTGATTTCTGGAAAACATGGGAATTTGCCTGGCAGTCGGTAGGCAATCCCTTTTCCACACCCGGAAAAGTGACCGGTAATATCGATAACCAGGCCCTGGGCTCTTTTTGCGGGTATGCCGTGCAGTACAAAAGCCTGATTATCCCCAAATAAGTGGGTTTTGTGTACAATCAAAGCGGTAAAACTGCAAGGGAATGATATTTTTGCTCGTCTAACATTATAAAGAATTACACATGACAAATGAGGCTACAGAAAGGGTACATATTTTGATCATCGGATCGGGCCCTGCAGGTTATACCGCTGCGATTTATGCAGCCAGAGCGAATATGAAACCGGTTTTATACCAGGGTATTCAACCCGGAGGGCAATTGACTATTACCACGGAAGTGGAGAACTATCCCGGTTATCCGGATGGTATACAGGGTCCGGAAATGATGGTGCATTTTGAAAAACAGGCGGCAAGGATGGGAGCGGATATCCGTTATGGACTGGCCACCAAAGTGGATTTCAGTCAGCAGCCCTACAAAGTATGGATCGATGAAGAAAAGCTGATCGAAGCCGACGCAGTGATCATTTCTACCGGAGCTTCGGCCAAATGGCTGGGTATTCCGAGCGAAGAACGTTTGAATGGTTTTGGCGTAAGCGCCTGTGCCGTTTGTGATGGATTCTTTTTCCGTGGAAAAGAAGTGGCCATTGTTGGGGCAGGGGACACGGCGGCGGAAGAAGCCATTTATCTTTCTAAGCTCTGTACCACGGTGCATATGTTCATCCGTAAAGATAAAATGCGCGCCAGCAAGGTAATGCAGGACAGGGTACTGAACACCCCCAATATCAAAGTATACTGGAATACAGATACAGAAGAAATTCTGGGAGAGCATAAAACAGAAGCCGTTCGCATCAGAAATAATAAAACGCAGGAAACACAGGAAATTCCGATCAGCGGATTTTTTGTGGCCATTGGTCACCAACCCAACAGCGATATTTTCAAAGAATATATCAAGATGGATGAGACCGGTTATATTCTTACAGAACCCGGCACCACCAAAACCAATATAGAAGGTGTATTTGCCGCAGGTGATGTACAGGATAAAAACTATCGCCAGGCCGTAACGGCCGCCGGCAGTGGCTGTATGGCCGCACTGGATGCGGAGCGTTATCTGAGTGCGAAAGGAATCGCATAATATAGTCTGGAGTTAGAAGTCTGGAGTTGGGAGTTACATTCCAGACTCCAGACTTCTAACTCCAGACTCCTAACTCCAAACTCACCCCATGCTTTCCATCCACCTGCACAACCTTACCCTCTTTGCCCATCATGGTATTTACCAGGAGGAAAAACTGTTGGGTAATGCGTTTGAGTTGAATATTACCATCAACTATCAGCCACTTAGTTTACCAGTCAAACATTTATCAGACAGTATTGATTATGTGGCTGTGTATGAGTTGGTGAAGAAACGTATGGCAATACCTACGCCTTTGCTGGAAACAGTGATCACAGAGATGGCCACGGAAATTCTGGCACAGTTTTCTCTCGCAGAAGAAGTGTTTATCACCATCCGCAAAAAATATCCCCCCATTGCGCAGATGGAAGGCAGCGTGGGCGTTAGTTTTACACTCAAAAGAACAACCACTTAATCATCCTTGCATGAAATACCTGTTACTATTTTTCTTTGCATTTTGTATGCTTTCCGTTAACGCGCAGGAGATCAATATCCTGCTGAAAGAGGCCGATAACCTGGAAAAACAATTAAAAGAGCCTGAGGCCCTTGAAAAATACAAACAGGTACTGCTGCAAAATCCAACCCATCTGAAATCACTGGTAAAACTGGCCGAGCTGAATGTGGCGCTGGGTAACCGGCAGGCCGATAAAAACAGCAAAAGACTTTATTACGAAACCGCTTTGTCTTTTGCCAACCGCGCCTTCCAGGCCGATAGTAACCAGGCCGATGCAGCTTATGCCATGTCGATGGTAGCTGGTAAAATGACGGATGTAGAAAGCGAAAACAAAAAGATCGTGGCCTTTGTGAAAGATGTGAAGTTGTATGCAGACAAGGCATTATCGATCAATCCCAACCATGCCAAAGCCAATTATACCCTGGGGAAATGGCACTATGAGATGGCCAATTTATCCGGCATTAAAAAAGTGGCGGTGAAATTATTTTACGGAGGTTTACCCGAGGGCAACCTGGATGATGCGATCAGATACATGGAAAAATGCAAATCGCTGGAGCCCTATTTTGTAAGTAATTATTTAGACCTGGCCAAAGCCTACAAAGACAACCGCCGTCCCGCAGAAGCGATTGAGGTGCTGAACAGGCTGGTGAAACTTCCCACCAGAACCACAGATGATATTGCCTATAAAGCGGAAGGGGGTAAGTTACTGGCATCGATGCAGTAATTCAGCAATTACTGCTACTTTTAGCGTATCAGGCGTCAGACCGCTTTAGCGTTCAGACGCCGGTTAATTTTTAATTGTTCATTTCTAATTGTTAATTCCCATGGAACTCCAGCAACTCTTCGAACAGGCCGTAGCCAACAGTAAATTATTATCAGAAAAACCTGATAACGAAACCTTATTGAAACTGTATTCTCTGTTCAAACAGGCTACAGAAGGAGATACTACGGATAGCGGCCTTTCCAATCCATTTGATTTTGTGGCCAAATTCAAACACGAAGCCTGGGCCAAACTGGCGGGCACAACCAAAGAAAGTGCGATGCAGCAGTATGTGGATCTCGTTACCAAACTGAAAGGGTAGGGAACAGAAGAATATTGAACAAGGAACAGATGAACAGATGAATAAGGATCGGAATACAATGTCCTCCGATCATCTGTTCATCTGTTCCTTGCTCGTCTGTTCATCTGTTCCCCCTGTTCTTCTCTATTTCAACAGATAACTAACCCCGATACCCACCGAATTCAAGGAGAAGCCATTTAAGCCGGTAGAAAACCCTACCTGATTATTGGTACCTGTTGTAGAAACATTACCATTTGTGGTAGTTGATTTACCATGCCCGAACTCCAGGCTTACCAGATTATTCAGTTGTGTACTCAACAAAAATCGTGGGGTTAACTGGTACAATAAGCCGATACCGCCACGGAGATACACATTAATACCTTTGGTGTCGACCGTGGTGGTTGGCAAAGTATTCCGGGTTTTCTGAAATTGGTAGTTGGCACCAACTGATCCTGTTAAAGTGAAGTAAAACTTTTTTGCCAGCGGCTGCAGTTGGGTTCGGGAAACAAAAGCACCGATCAGATGAGAATAATAGTCTTGTTCCGAAGGCCCGCCAATCCCAATTTTTTGCTGCGAATAGGCATACTGCAATCCAAAACCTGTAATCCTGGTCGGGCTGGTAAATTTGGAGAAAACAGGGGAGAGACTTACAGCAGTATAGTTCTGCTTTTGAACGGTTGGCGTATTGAAATCTGTATTGCTATACCCTACAGATACCTGTCCACCAATCATTTTCTGTCCGGCAGAAAACTGTGCGTTGGCCGCAAATACGAGACATACAGCA
>SCVK01000093.1 GCA_004297075.1 Chitinophagaceae bacterium | reverse complement strand
TAAAGATTGCATCCATGTGGCAAAGATAAAGCAGCAAAAGCAAGAGATTTGAAACCTTGCTGTATTTATAATCCTCATTTCGAAATAACCCGGGCCGGGTACTGTTTATCTTTGTATTCATAGTTAATGAGCCGTCAGCCCCAGTAACCCGGATCAGCCAATGAACCGCTTTACCAACCGCCGACCCTAATTTTAATTATAAATTTTTAATTGTTAATTACTAAAGCCCTCCCCGTGGAAAAAGTGAACTGGAAAGTAGAAGGTATGAGTTGTACCAATTGTGCCCTAACAATTGATAAATACCTGCAGGCACAAGGACTGGATCAGGTAAAAGTAAATTTCATCGGTGGCGACGTTAGTTTTGAAATAGAAACGGGCAAACCCAAACAGGAAATTGCCAAAGGCATTGAAGGACTGGGTTACCATGTGATCACAGGCGATAAATCGGATCAGCCCAAAAACAAACGGATCTTCAAAAACCATTTTCAGCGGTTCCTCTTCTGTTTTGTATTTACGGCTCCCTTAATGCTGCATATGATCCCGGGTCTGCATATTCATTTCCTGATGAATCCCTATGTGCAGATCGCACTTACCTTACCCGTATTTATGGTGGGTATGGATTTTTTTGGTCGCAGTGCCATTAAAAGCGTACTGAAAGGCATCCCCAACATGAATGTGCTGATTGCGCTGGGTGCCGTTGCCGCCTTTGGTTATAGCTTATACGGAACCCTGATCGGCGAAGCGGAGCAATACCTGTTTTATGAAACCACCGCTACTATTCTTACCCTGGTGTTCCTCGGCAACTGGATGGAAGATAAATCCGTAGAAACCACACAGGCCGCCCTGCGCAAACTGGCTGTAAGCCAGAAAGTGATGGCCAATATGATCGCCTACGACGACCAGCACAACGAACATGTATTTCCTGTAGAAAGCAGCAGTTTAAAAGTGGGCGATATTTTACTGATCAAAAACGGCGAAACAGTTCCTATGGACTGTAAAGTACTCTGGGGCGAAGCCAGTGTGAATGAAGCCATCATCAGTGGTGAAAGTGCTCCGGTAGAAAAAAAGATGAACGACAAACTCATCGGCGGCAGTGTACTGGAGAGCGGCACCGTAAAAACTTATGTAACCGCAGTGGGTGAAGATACTGTGCTGGCCAATATCCTGAAAATGGTAAAAGAAGCGCAGACAGAAAAGCCGCCCGTTCAGCAGTTAGCCGATAAGATCAGTGCCATTTTTGTACCGGTTGTCATCAGCATTGCACTGGTAACTTTTCTGGCCAACTATTTCATCGGCAACCAATCCTTCAGCAATAGTTTACTGAGATCCATTGCCGTACTGGTGATCTCCTGTCCCTGTGCCATGGGACTGGCCACACCGGCCGCCATTGCCGTAGGGTTGGGTCGCGCAGCCAGAAATGGTGTGCTGTTCAAAAACGCCAAAAGCCTTGAAATTTTTAAAAGTATCAAACAGGTAGTGTTCGATAAAACGGGAACGCTGACAACCGGGCAGTTCAGCATTGCGAGGTTTGAAGTGAGTACTGAGTGGTCAGTAGTGAGTGAAGAAAAAAATGACGACTCACGAATCACGACTCACGAAACATTCAAGCGCATAACTTACTCGCTGGAAAAATATGCGAGTCACCCGATAGGCAAAGCCATCGCCAAAGAATGGAAAATAAAAGATGAGATCCGCTGGGCAAAGATCGAAGAAATCAAGGGAATTGGTATGAAAGCAGTTGATAAAGAAGGAAACGAATACCTGGCGGGATCCTATCAACTGGCAGCCAACACAACCATAGACAGACAGCACAATATTTACGTATTGAAAAACGGCCAGCTGCTGGGAACCATTGATATGGTGGATGAGATCAGACCCGAAGCCAAACAAGTGATTGAGATGTTACACCGCAAAGGCATCAAATCCATTTTACTCAGTGGTGATCAAAAAGAAAAATGTGAACAGGTAGCTGCTGCACTGGGTATTGAAGAAGTATATGCGGAACAGAGTCCACAACAAAAGCTGGATAAAATTGCCGAACTGAACCAACTGATGCCCACTGCCATGGTAGGCGATGGCATCAACGATGCACCGGCATTGGCCAAAGCCACGGTAGGCATTTCGCTAAGCGATGCTTCGCAGATAGCCATGCAGAGCGCACAGGTGGTATTGATGAATCATGGATTGAAACACCTGCCCTTATCACTCGGTTTAGGCAAACACACGTATATCACCATCAAGGAAAACCTATTCTGGGCATTTGCCTACAACATCGTAGCTATCCCCGTAGCCGCATTCGGATTCCTGAATCCTACCTTCGGTGCCCTGATGATGGGATTGAGTGATGTGGTATTGGCAATCAATTCTGTGAGGCTGAATTTTAAGAAAGTGATCTGATGTTTTAGGGTATTTTTACCTGATTGGTTTTCAGGATTACCACTTAATTTCACGCGAAGGCGCAAAGGCGCAGTTTTTTCTTTGCGTCTCCGCGCCTTTGCGAAAAAATTTTCATTAATAGAATCACCCCTTAAAAAACTCACTACTCACAACTGACAACTCACGAATAGCGAATGACCACCCCCCTCTCCATATTACAGCACTACTGGAAGCATACAGCTTTCCGACCGATGCAGGAAGAGATCATCGGGTCGGTACTGAAAGGAAATGATACCCTGGCTTTGTTGCCCACCGGTGGCGGTAAATCTATCTGTTTTCAGGTACCGGGGTTGATGATGGAGGGAGTTTGTCTGGTGATCAGCCCGCTGATCGCACTCATGCAGGACCAGGTAGAAGCCTTAACCCAAAAGGAAATTCCCGCAGTGGCCCTGCACAGCGGACTGGCCTACTATGAAGTAAAAAGCATATTGCAGACGGCTACACACGGGGATTATAAATTCATCTACTTATCTCCTGAACGACTGGAAACAGCTGTATTCAAAGAATATTTACCGGCATTGAATATTAGCCTGATAGTGGTAGATGAAGCGCATTGCGTTTCGCAATGGGGCTATGATTTCAGACCACCCTACCTTCGCATTGCCAACCTGCGCGAAGAACTGCCAGGGGTTCCCTTAATTGCCGTAACTGCTTCTGCCACACCAGTAGTGCAGGAAGATATCTGCCGCCAGCTCAGGTTTACCAATACGCAGGTGTTCCGGCAATCTTTTGAAAGACCGAATATCTCCTACAGCATTTTTTGTGTGGATAGCAAAGTCAATAAACTGCAGGAGATCCTGCAGAAAGTACCCGGCAGCAGTATTGTTTATTGCAGCAGCCGTAAACAAACCAAAGAACTGGCTTATTTACTGGGACTGCAAAACATACCGGCCGACTATTACCATGCCGGTTTGCCCCAAGAGGTCCGTAAACAGAAACAGGAAGCCTGGATCAATAACCAGGTAAGGGTAATGGTATGTACCAATGCTTTTGGTATGGGCATTGACAAACCTGATGTAAGAACGGTGATCCATTTTGATATTCCCGATTGCCTGGAAAATTATTACCAGGAAGCAGGACGTGCCGGCAGAGACGGAAAAAAAGCCTATGCCGTACTGATCTATCAACCCGAGAATTTACAGAACCTGCAGAACTTGCCTGATAAACGCTTCCCGCCTATTCCGGAGATCAAAAAAGTATACCAGGCACTGGCCGATTATTTACAGGTACCGGTGGGGGTGGGCGAAGGACAGTATTATGATTGCAACCTGCTGGAGTTGATCAAAAATTTCAAGCTGGATAGTTTGCTGGTGATCAATACCCTGAAAGTGCTGGAGCAGGAAGGACATATCACTTTTTCGGAAAGTATTTTTCTGCCATCGCAGGTAAATTTTTCGGTATCGAAAGAAACGCTGAACCAGTTTGTGGAGAGTCATGCGGCAACGGAAGCACTGGTAAAATGTTTGCTACGCTCTTACCAGGGCATCATAGACAACCGGGTTTCTGTTTCCGAAAAAAGCCTGGCCTGGCTTTGTCATATACCTGTTGAACAGGTGCAGCAACAACTGTTGCAGCTGCAATCATTTGGCATCATTGAATACCTGCCGCAAAAAGATACACCCCAGATCCATTATTTACTGAACCGCGCTCCGGCAGAATACCTGCATATTAACCAGGATAAATATCTGGAACGGAAAAAACAGTTCACGGAAAGGGTGGAGAATATGATCCGCTATATTTCGCTGACAGATCAGTGCCGGAGTACTTATATCGCTAATTATTTCGGCGATGAGGCAAACAAAGACTGCGGCTGGTGCGACAATTGCCTCGCCAAAAAAAGAAAAGCCATTTCGCCGGAAGATTTTCTGCAAATAGAGATGCAGATCAAACAACATCTCGCCAAACCTATCACCACAGAGACGCTGATCAGTATCCTGAAGCAATACAGCAAAGAAAAAACCTGGACCGTACTTGATTTTTTATTGGCCGAGCAAGTGATCCTGGTTGATGAGCAGGGTTATATCCGTGCTCATCAATAAAACGTTACCAACTGCTTTTCCGCCGGCTTCTTCCGCCCAATCCCAGTGCACCCAGTAAACTCCTGGTAATAACACTCGCTGCCGTTCTGCCTACCTGTTTTACTACCGGGTTATCAAAAAAACTTTCTTCTTTAGCGGCCTTTTTATTTTGCGGGGCTTCTGCCACCCCTGTATTCTCTGCCGCTTCCTGCAGTTTGGCAGTCAGTATCTCGTAAGCGCTTTCGCTATCTATTGCTTTGGCATATTTGGCAGAGAGTTTACTCGCCGATACAATATCGTGGATCTCTTCATCTGTTAATATATCCATCCGGCTTCTGGGTGGGCAAAGCAGGGTATGCACCAATGGTGTAGGAATTCCCTTTTCGTTCAAAAGTGTTACCAACGCCTCCCCAATTCCCATCTGCGTAAGCAGTTCATCGGTCTGATAAAAATCTGATTCCGGAAAATTCTCTGCTGCCTGTTTGATCGTTTTCCTGTCTGCCGCGGTAAAAGCACGTAAAGCATGCTGCACTTTCAGTCCTAACTGACTTAATATAGGCGCAGGAATATCCTGCGGGTTCTGTGTACAAAAATAAATACCAATTCCTTTTGAACGGATCAGTTTGATCACGGTCTCCAGCTGCTCCATTAATGCATCCGTTGCTTCCTTGAATACGAGGTGCGCTTCATCAATAAAAAGAATCAGTTTGGGTTTGTCCACGTCGCCTTCTTCCGGGCTGCTGGCATATAGTTCTGCGAGTAATTGCAGCATGAAGGTAGAGAAGAGTTTGGGCCTGTCCTGCATATCGGTTACGCGAAGAATATTGATCATACCACGACCATCATCGCTGATGCGCATGAGATCGTCTACTTCAAAACTTTTCTCGCCAAAAAAAACATCGGCTCCCTGCTGTTGCAGTTCGATCACTTTCCGCAGGATGGTTCCAGTGGAGGTAGTAGATATTTTCCCGTAGGATTTTTCCAGCTCCGCTTTTCCTTCGTTACCTACATACTGCAATACTTTGATAAAATCTTTCAGGTCAAGCAGCGGCATGGCATTGTCATCGCAATACTTGAAGATCATGGCTACCACCCCGGATTGCGTATCGTTTAACCCCAGGATCTTACTCAGCAGAACCGGCCCGAACTCGCTCACCGTGGCCCGTAAACGGATTCCCTTTTCATTACTTAAAGTCATCAATTCGGCGGGAAAAGCGGTTGGCTGCCAATCTACCTGCAGGGTTTGGCATCGGTCTTTGATCTTATCGTTACTGGTACCGCTGGCCGCAATGCCGCTCAGATCGCCTTTGATATCCATCAGCAATACGGGCACACTATTATCGCTCAGATGCTCGCTGATCATTTGCAGGGTCTTGGTTTTACCGGTACCAGTGGCTCCGGCAATTAATCCGTGGCGGTTCAGTGTGCGCAGTGGCAGATACACATCTGCTCCGGTTACCACGGCGCCATTTAGCATGGCACTTCCAATTTTCACACGGTCGCCTTTGAACTGGTAACCGGTATTCACTGCCTGTAAAAAAGATTCGGGATTGGCCATGGTAGATTGATTTTATAACAAGTTACTATTTATCGCAACAGACATGAAAGCACTTATAATTCCTCTTCTCTTTCCAGCAACAGTATCGCACTCTGGGGCACAATAAAATACCGTTCTCCCTCATACATCACTTCTGTGGCACCACCCAGCAGAAAAATGGCCAGGTCGCCTTCCCGTGCCTGTAGTGGCACATATTTTACACTGTCGTCTTCCGAGCGCCAGGGTTCGTCATCTACGGGCATGGGAATGGCATAACCCGGACCGGTTTTAATGATATAACCCTGTTGCACTTTCTCTTTTTCCTGCACACCCGGCGGCAGGTACAGGCCACTGGCTGTTTGTGCATCTGCTTTGGAGGGGCGGATCAACACCCTGTCTCCGATCACGATCAGTTTCTTTAGCTTGTTATCAGGCGTTAACAACATAGTTGGATCATTTAAACAGCAATTTAAAACACAATTTCAGGTAATTCAGTTCTGTTTTACCTTTGTACCATGAAAAAAACAGGACTGATCGGCTTACTATCACTCACCGTATACTGCCTGGTGGCTTTTACCTCTCCCCCAAAAACCTTTTCAAAAGCCAAACTTGGCGAGAAACTGTTTCATGAAAAGATCCTTTCCAAAGATTCTTCCATCAGTTGTGCCAGTTGTCACCTGCCTGCTTATGGTTTTTCGGATACCGTGGCTTTCAGCATGGGTATTTATGGCAGGCCCACTGCCCGTAACACCCCTCCGGTACTGAACATGAAAAACAGGCCTTATTTTTTCTGGGATGGCAGGGCCGCTTCACTGGAGCAGCAATCGCTGATGCCCATCTCTCACCCGGATGAAATGGGCTTGCCGGTGAAAGAAGCGATTGCCCGACTGAACAAAAACAAAACCTACCGCGATCTCTTTCTCAAAACATTCGGCACTGTACCTACCGCCGCCAATTTAGCTGCCGCTTTTGCCGCTTTTGAAAAAACACTGGAAACAGACAGCAGCCGATTTGATCTCTCTTTCGACGACAGCACCCTGATGACCGAACAGGAAGAAAGAGGACGCAAACTGTTTGTGAGCGAAAAAACAAAATGTTTCGACTGCCACCGCCGGCAGGATTTTACCACCGACGAGTTTTTCAATATCGGATTGTACGATGGCAATCGCCTGAATGATCCCGGACGTTATAAAATCACCGGCAAAAAAGAAGACCTCGGTAAATTCAAAACACCGGGTTTACGCAATGTGGCCGTTACCGCACCCTATATGCACAACGGCATGTTTAAAACACTCGAAGAAGTGGTGGAGTATTATAACAATCCCGGCGCTTTTGTACTGAACCCGATCAACATAGACAAAAGGCTGGAAGTACCCCTGGGATTAACCCGGCAGGAGAAGGCAGATCTGGTAGCTTTTCTGAAAAGTCTGACCGATAAAAGATATGAGGCATTGCTGAAATAAAACAGCCCGATACTATTTTAGCTGTTTGGAAATGTTTAACTTTTCATTCTGAATACAGACCGATTTAACAAAAGATTGCGGCATCAGTAAGTGAATTAGCTTTGTTTTATCTTTATTTCACGTTAAATACTTGATTATCATGGAAGACAAAAAGAACAAAATACTATTATGCGAAGATGATACCAACCTGGGTATGGTGTTAAAGAACTACCTGGAGTTGAACGAATACGATGTTACACTGGAGAGAGACGGACGTTTGGGACTGGCCGCTTTTCAGCGCGAGAAATTCGATATCTGCCTGCTGGATGTGATGATGCCCAATATGGACGGCTTTACCCTGGCAGAAGAGATCCGTGATGTGGATCCGGATATACCTTTGTTTTTCCTGAGTGCCAAAACCATGAAGGATGATATTATCCAGGGGTACAAACTCGGGGCCGATGATTATATCACCAAACCCTTCGATAGTGAGGTATTGCTGTTAAAGATCAAAGCCATCCTGAAAAGAAATGAAGAAGAGAACCGTGTAAGTGATAACATTGAATTTGATCTGGGCAAATACCATTTCAACCCCAAACTGCGCGAGCTGAAGCATGACGGTTTAACACAAACCCTTTCTCCCAAAGAGAACGAATTGCTGAAAATGCTGGCCGAACATAAAAACGATCTGCTGCCCCGCGAAAGAGCACTGAAAAAGATCTGGGGAAGCGATACCTATTTCAATGGTCGTAGTATGGATGTATATATTGCCAAACTGCGTAAGTACCTGAAAGAAGACAGCAATATCGAGATCGTGAATATTCATGGTAACGGTTTCCGCCTGGTAGCACCTTAATCTTACCTACTGATATAAAAAATGCCTCCGTTGGGAGGCATTTTTTTTGCAACTATGTCAACATTATCAAAACAAGAACACTGATGAGTCCCAACTACTAACTATTAACTAAACAAGGTAGATTGATTCCCCGCTATCGGCGCCCGCCCCAGGTGTTCATAGGCTTTTGCCGTTACTTCCCTTCCGCGTGGGGTGCGTTGTAAAAATCCTTCCTGGATCAAAAAGGGTTCGTACACTTCTTCCAAAGTGCCCGCTTCTTCACCCACTGCTGTTGCAATCGTGGTTAAGCCCACAGGTCCACCTTTGAATTTATCGATGATGGCGGCCAGGATGCGGTTATCCATTTCATCCAGTCCATGCTCATCCACGTTCAACGCTTTTAATGCGTGCTGGGTAATGCCCAGATCGATCTTGCCATCATTGAGCACCTGCGCAAAATCGCGCACCCTTCTGAGCAAACTATTGGCAATACGCGGTGTACCACGGCTTCGCCTCGAGATCTCGAAAGAGGCATCGGTGGTAATATTTGTCTGCAGAATAGCCGCACTTCTTTCAATGATTTTCTGCAGCGTATCTGCCTGGTAATATTCCAATCTTGATTTGATACCGAAACGCGATAACAAAGGCGCTGTTAACAAACCACTGCGGGTAGTAGCACCCACCAGCGTAAACGGATTCAGGTTGATCTGTACACTGCGGGCATTGGGACCGCTATCGATCATGATATCGATCCGGAAATCTTCCATGGCAGCGTATAAGTATTCTTCCACCACCGTACTTAAGCGGTGGATCTCATCAATGAACAATACATCGTTGGGTTGCAGGTTGGTGAGCAGACCCGCCAGGTCGCCGGGTTTTTCAATCACCGGACCGGAAGTTTCTTTGATATTCACCCCCAGCTCATTGGCCACGATCCGGCTCAGGGTGGTTTTGCCCAAACCGGGCGGACCATGAAACAGGATATGATCCAATGCCTCACCCCTGATCTTGGCGGCTTTGATAAAAATGACAAGGTTCTCGATCAGTTGCGGCTGACCCGAGAAATCGTTGATCTCACCCGGACGTATCGTATTCTCAAACTCTTTATCCGCAGGGGTCAGATTGGCGGGATCGGTATGCAGGTTGGGGTTGGCCATAACGGTTCAAAACTACAAAATACAATCCATCCCCCGGTTGCAGAAAAGGGTGGTTACAGTGTCGAAAAATATTTTTGCAGAAATATTTGTATATACAAATGAAATGTCTTTATCTTTGTCCTGTCAATGAAAACATCAGAAAGCAAATTTTGCAGTTGCCTGTATTTTACCACCAATGCCCTGGCGCGTAAAGTGGAGAAACTGGCGGTTGAGAGCTGGAAGAAAATAGGTCTGGCTCCCAGTCATGCGTATTTGCTGAAACTGGTGATAGATGAACCGGGCATGCAGGCCGGTGTTTTGGCGGAACAGCTACAACTGACCCCCAGTACCATTACCCGGCTGATTGAGAAACTGGAAGAAAAAAAACTGGTAACAAGGGTAACCGAAGGAAAAACCACCAATGTGTTTCCTACCCAGAAAGCAAAAGAGATGAAACCCCAGATCAAACAATGTATTGAAGAATTTCATGAGAAGTATGTGAAGATCCTGGGTAAGGAAGAAAGCAAACAGTTTATCCAGAATATGAACATTATGGCAGATAAGTTATAATTTTTTTTCACTCAACATTTGTATATACAAATATTAACTACACCTAAGCCTATCACATGAAGTACACATTAACCGGCGGAGCCGGAAACATTACCAGGCCTTTGGCACTGGCTTTATTGAAAGCGGGACATACCGTAACCGTCATTGGCCGCGATGCAGCCAAACTGAAAGCACTCACTGACGCCGGTGCCATCGCCGCAATTGGATCGGTAGAAGATCTATCCTTTCTGACAAACACTTTCCGCGGAGCCGATGCCGTGTATACCATGGTGCCGCCAACGTATGCAGCAACTGACTGGAAGGCATATATTGGTCAGATCGGTCAGAACTATGCCACTGCCATAACCGCGGCAGCTGTGAAACAGGTGGTGAACCTGAGCAGTGTGGGCGCGCATTTACCGGATGGGGTTGGGCCCGTTAGTGGCTTACATCGTGCCGAAAACGCACTGAATACGCTGACAGATGTAAAGATCCTGCACCTGCGTCCGGCCTATTTCTTCCAGAACCTGCTAGCCAATATTCCATTGGTTAAGGGCATGGGCATTATTGGCGCCAACTTCTCTGCCGCTGCAGGTAAATTCCCGATAGTAGCAACGGATGATATTGCTGCCGTTGCGGCGGAAGCCTTATTATCATTGGACTTTCAGGGACATACCATCCGTTATATCGCCAGCGATGAAACCGGTACAGACCAGATCGCACAAGTACTGGGAGCCGCTATTGGCAAAACGGATCTGGCCTGGGTAAAATTTACCGATGAACAGGCA
>SCVK01000482.1 GCA_004297075.1 Chitinophagaceae bacterium | reverse complement strand
TTGACCGGCTTCGGGATCAGACCGAGCTTTGCGAAGCGATCGGCAACCGCCTGCTGGTTCCTGACCACCTCGGCGTCGAGTGGCACCACGCGATAGTTGGAGCGGGCGACGAAGCGCCTGATGGCCTCGATGTCGACGCCCGTCGCTGCCGCTTGCGCCTTGGCCACCTCCTCATGGTGCGAGTCCGCCCAGACGCCTTCGGACGCAAAGGCCGCGTTGAGCTTCGCAACGAGCGACGGATACTTGTCCACGAAGTCCGAACCGGCGATGTAGAACGCGTTCGGCCTGTGCACATCCTTGTCGAAGGCGATGACGCGGGCGCTCTCCTTCAACTCGGCGAGCGCGAGATACGGATCCCAGATCGACCAGGCGTCGACCGAACCCTTGACGAAGGCCGCCGTCGCGTCCGCCGGCGCGAGCGGTGCCGGCGTGATGTCGGACCAGGACAGGCCGGCCTTCTCGAGCGAGGCGACCAGGAGATTGTGCGCGCTCGATCCCTTGCCGAAGGCGACACGCTTGCCCTTGAGATCGGCCAACGTCTTGATCGGCGAGTCCTTCGGCACGATGATCGCCTGGGTGTTGCCGTCCGACTTCACCGCGGCGACGTAGCGGATCTTGGCACCGCCGGCCTGCGCGAAGATCGGCGGCGTATCGCCAACGAAGCCGAAATCGACGCTGCCGACATTGATGGCCTCGAGCAGCGGCGGGCCGAACTGGAAATCGATCCACTTGATCTCGACCCCCAGCGGCTTGAAGGCGTTTTCGAGCGTCTGGCGCTGGCGTACCGCCGGGAAGAAGCCGCCCTTCTGGGTGCCGATGCGAATCTCTGCGGGCTTGTCCTCGGCGCGCACGGGTGAACCCGCTGCACTTGCCAGCAGCAGAGCGCCGGCGATGACGTGTCGTCGCGTGATCATTTGCGAAGTCCTTTCGGTCTGCTGCTACTCAGATTGAGAGAAGGTGACGGCGCTCCGCCAACACGGCGCGTGCGGCGCGTTCGGCGTCGCGGGCCGAGCGGAACTGACGGCCTTCGAGGCTGTCGAACAGGCGC
>SCVK01000092.1 GCA_004297075.1 Chitinophagaceae bacterium | reverse complement strand
TGCGGTTACAACAACGCCAGCAATTTCAGTACGGCTTTCAGAAGAAATACAGGTTGTTCGCCGGGGGAGTATAGGGGGAGAAAGAGAGAATGATAGAATGAGTGAATGAGTGAATGAGTGAATGGGCAATAAGCAATCCGCTAATCCGTAAATCGTTTTTCTGCCAAATGCTAAATGCCAAGAGCTATGAGCCGCGAGCTGTGAGTGGTGAGTAGTCAATGGTCAATCTCTCAATTATCTAATTACCCAATCCCCCCCATTCTATCATTCTATCATTCTATCATTAAACCCCCTCCACCAAACAACACGCATGCGCCACCAGCCCTTCCTTCCTTCCTACAAAACCCATTTTCTCAGTAGTGGTGGCTTTGATAGAGATATCCTTAATGGAAATATGCAGGATCCGGGCAATGGTTTCCTGCATGGCTGGTACATAGGGTTTGATCTTAGGGGCTTCCAGGCAAAGGGTAGAATCGATATTTACGATTTTATAGCCTTCTTTCGTAATCAGGTCGTAGGTTTTGGCCAGCAGGATTTTACTGTCAATATCCTTAAACTCCTGCGAGGTATCGGGAAAATGAACACCGATATCGCCCAGGCAGGCTGCACCGAGCAAGGCATCACAAATGGCATGCAGCAGCACATCTGCATCGCTATGTCCCAATGCCCCTTTATCGTGTGGTATCTGTACACCTCCAATAAACAAATCCCTGCCACTGACCAGCTGGTGAAAATCTATCCCGTAACCTATTCTGAAACCCATAGTAGTCTGATTATTATAAAAACGAAATGTGAAAGATGTGATATCTCATAAAATCTTATTCTACCGCGTCTTTGCGCCTTTGCGAGAAAAAAAATTGCTCGCAAAGGCGCGGGTTTGTTTTAGCGATTATTCATTACTGTTCAGGTTAAACACAATTCCAAAACGAAGGGTATTCGATAAGGGATTACGTGTAACACCGCTACCCGAAGGCACGAGATAAGAAAAGTTGACCTGCATCTGGTCGAGGGAAAAACCAGCCCCTACTGAGAAAAACTTGCGGTTGCCGCGGTTCTTGTTTTCATAAAAATAGCCGGCACGGAAAAAGAATTGCTCATTGTACGCATATTCCGCACCCAGTGATGCCTGTAATGAATTGAGCTGGTTACTGCCATCGCTGAAAGATTTCATCCAGCTGGATACCACACTGGTAGAACGGTAATCGGCCAGCTTTGCAGAATCTACCGAATAATTACCGGTGGCGGCAGGGGCAGCAGGCACCAGCAGTTTGTTGATATCCAGTCCGAAACTGATCTTATTACTTTCATTGATCACTTTGGTGTAGGATACGCCCAGGCCGAGATCGGCAGGGATATAATCTTTGTTTCTTGAATCATTCGTATACCCCACTTTGCTTCCCAGGTTGGATAATACCACTCCCCAGTTCAATCCTTCGCCCTCTTCATTGGCGCCGCGATAATAGAGTGACACATCTCCTGCCACTGCGTTTCCGGCCTTATACACCACACCAGTTCCTACATCTCCCACTACCAGTCTGGAATTGATATAACGCAGCGCCACACCGATACTGAGTTTTTCATTCAATACGCGCGAATAACCCGCATCAATCGAAAACTCACTGGGTTTTACCGTGTTCAGGATATTACCGGAATAATCGGTGAGCTGGATATTTCCCAGACTGAAATAACGGATAGAGGTAGAGATCGCCTGCTGCTCATCCAGCTGGTGGTAAGCCGCCAGGCTGGCGAGGTAGACATCAGTTAGTCCCAGGTCTTTTAACCAGGGTGTATAGTTAACGGCGATGGCAGACTTTTTCTTTGCAAAAGGCACTTTGGCCAGGTTCCAGAAAGGAGCATTGGCATCGGGAGAAGTGGCTATGGCCAGATCGCCCATACCACCAGCCCGCGCATCGGGTGAAATACGCAGAAAGGGAACTGCTGTGGATACGATATTAATCGAATCGGCCTGCGCAAAAACACTGCCTGTTATACCTACCAGCGCAGCCATACCGGCTACAATCTTACGAACGATCGGACTCATCAAAATGAATTTGATTAATGAATGATTATCTAATATTACTTAATAGAGCATTAAATTACCTCCCATGCTTCCCGGTACAAAAAAGATTACCCGACCCCGGGGCCGGTTTGCTTTTCTACCCTGATCACAAATGCTTTCGCATATACAGGCGTAATACAATGATATTACATTAAAAACAGAAACGTAAAGAACCCCAAAAAAGTGTAGACATCAAACCATTCAGACAGTTTTAGAAAAGGATCAGTTGACGGGCAGTTTCTGTTTGACTACCGGCGGCAACAACTTTAACACTGTAAATATAAATACCTTTTGTGAGTTTTGCACCCGATTGGTTATCCCCAGCCCAATTAATGGTGCAATTCCGGGTGCCACCGGTATTAACGATCCGGTGAATCTCTTTCACCAATCCCCCGGCCGTGTTAAAGATCCGGATGGTTACATCGAGATCCGTGTTCGGCTGGTTATGCTCAAAACTAAAAGTGGTGGATCCCTGGAACGGATTGGGGAAATTGCGGAGCGCTGTAACCTGCAGCTTTTCTTTTTTAACCACCACAAAATCCAGCACTGCTTCGTTGGAGTGATTGGCCACATCCCAGGCTTTGATGCGGATACTGTGCCTGCCTTCGGTAAGCGTGGGCAACTGAAACAATACCTGTCCACGCTGGTAGCTATCCTGCTCGGCCGTATAAAAATCATTCAGTACCAGTATATTCCTTTCCACCCCGTCTATCACAGCCGTAATATCATGCCCGATCCCCGTTCCGGAAGTACTGATCCCGGATGAATCATAGAGTTTTACCAGCAACACCGGATTCTCATGTGTTAGTCCCCCATTCAGAAATGTGGAATCATTGAGGTAAGGCTGTATCTGTGGCCCTGTGTTATCAGTAATAACAGTGGTAGCGGCCCCGCCAATAAACAGTTCTGTGTGCACACCATTGGCATCGCGCAAGCCATCTGCTGCATACAGACTGATCCGCGCTTTGCCCGGCTGGTAGGTAATGTCTTTGGGAACGATAAACGAAAAACTGAACCGGCCATTGGTAACCGTTGCCATTCCTTTATAGAGAATATTGGTCTGCTGGTTATAGGAAGTTACTTTACTCGCAGGATCGTTACCCCTTGTTTTTACAGCCTGTTCCTTATCATACACCGTTGGCAAAACCCTTCCGTTAAACCCAGACAGGAGATTTCCCTGCCCATCTGTAACCTCGCCCGTAAACGTGTATAGCTGCAAGGCCCGCAGCGTATCCGCACCCGAGATAGGCGCTCCATTCATCGTGTTTAATCGCACCCGTCCTTCGGGGAAAGCCAGCCGCATGGCGGGATCTCCGAGTAAGGTAAACTTGCGGTTATTCAACAGATCGCCGGTGCTGAGCGATGTGTAATTTTTGGCCTGCTGCACCGACTCTCCCAAACTGAGGTATTGCCCGTCTGGCAAAGGTTTCAACGCTATCCGCAGGTAATTCTCATTCATTTGCCGGTTGCTGTAAGCAAATACCAGCCTGGTAGTGGTCAGCAAGGCAATAGCCCCGTTCTCACTGCCGGTAAGAATGCCCATGCCCAATGAATTTTTGGAAGGATCATCGTGCGGGGCAAAGTCGCAACTGGCGGTAATAAACAGCGGTAATTTATCCGGATTAGTAAAGCGGTTCAGTTCCTCCTGCGTGAGCACCGCTTCATCGGCCAGCCGCTGGTAACTGCCATGCCCGCTGTAATTAACAATGAGTGCCCCATTAAACACCTGGCTTACAATAGCATCATTTACCGCCGGATACCTAGCGCCACTGCTGCTGCTTACCACAGGAAAAGCATCCAGGTAAATTTTACCCTGGTTCTGCAAAGGATTGGATACAGCAGCCGTGGCGGCAATCGCTTCTGCATCTTCCAGGTGCAGGTTCTGGTCTTTATCATCTGCCACAAAGACCGTTTGGTTACGCCAAACGCCCATACTGGCCGCCGCGTGATACCGGATGATCTTATTTACCATGATCCGGGCCTCTGCCGCCGTACGCGCCGGAATTCTTCCTATCCCCAGTGCAAGTGTGGTTTTGGGATCATTTAGGTTGATATCATCTCCATCCTTCAACATACCAAAAAAATCGTCGGAGGTATGGGTGAACAAGGGATCCAGTGAATTAACGGATTCATATCCCTGTACCAGGTTACTGTTGCCAGGCACCCGGTTGCGGTAATCGTAGGAAGCACTGCCGAATAATAAAAGGTAACGCGGTCTTTTAGCCAAGTCGGCCCCTGCCCTGTCATAAAACATTTTTACAAAATCGCGTAAGGCCGTTGGGTCTGGCTGACCGCCGGAAAACTCCTGGTATACCTGTTCCGTGGTGGCAATTACCGTACGGTACCCGTTTTTCTGCTGGTGAAAAGCTGCCAGTCGCTGGGCTTCTGCCAGTAAGGCACTATGCGTAATGA
>SCVK01000017.1 GCA_004297075.1 Chitinophagaceae bacterium | reverse complement strand
TTTCACCCGGTCGCAATGATTATTGAATGTGTTGAGTGTAGTACCTGCGATCATGGCATCACGCATGGTATTCTGCTGGTAAAGGAATGCGCCATTGGTGCCGGGTTCTACATCGTACCATCCGCCCCACTCGTCTACTACCATGGCAACCCGTTTCCTGGGATCATATTTATCCATAATAGCGCTATGTCTTACTACCAGCTCTTCCATCTCCATCGCTCGCTGCATGGTTGTATAATACTCTTCTTCGGTAAAATCTTTGGCTGAACTTTTTTTGTTCCAGTTAATCACAGCATAGTGGTGCACGCCTACCGCATCCAGCATATTGTGCGGAATATCGCGCATCAATACCTCTGTCCAGTTATAATCCGCATCGCTGGCACCTGATGCGATCTTGTATATTTTTTTATTGCCATTGGTCATGAACGTGGCGTACTGGCGGTAAATATTGGCATAGTATTCGGGCTTCATATTGCCGCCACATCCCCATGCTTCGTTGCCCAGTCCCCAGTATTTTACTTCCCAGGGATTGGCCCTTCCATTCTGTTTGCGGTAATCGGTCATGGGACTGCTTCCATTGGGATGGGTAGCATATGCCACCCAGTCTGAGAGTTCCTGTGGTGAGCCGCTGCCGATATTACCACTCAGGTAGGGTTCTGCGCCCAGTACTTCGCACATGTTCAGAAATTCATTGCTGCCAAAGCTGTTATCTTCTTTTACATTTCCCCACCACACATTCAGCATCGAAGGTCTTTTGTCTTTAGGCCCCACACCATCTTTCCAGTGATAGGTATCGGCAAAACAACCGCCGGGCCAGCGTAGTACGGGCACTTTCAGTTTCTTCAACGCGCTGATCACATCCAGTCTTACTCCATCTTTATGCGGGATCTTCTGGTTATTTTCTCCTACGTACATGCCTCCATAGATACAATGACCCAGGTGCTCTGCAAAATGACCGTAAATGTTTTTATTAATGATCTCTTTACCCTTATCAGCCTGCAGGGTAATGGTGTTCTGTGCCGCAGCACTCAGGGTGATACAAAGCGCCAGCAGTAAAAAGCTTCTTTTCATATGGTTAGTATTTTAAAGGGTACCGGATTTATTGATAAGGATTGATTGTCTGAATGGTTCCATCTGCCTCGTATCTGAGTTCTGCCACTTTTACATTGCGCAGATGTGTTTTGCCTGAGAGCTGTACATCATGATAGAAAATATACCATTTTTCTTTGATTTCAACAATCGAATGATGGTTGGTCCATCCTTCCACCGGATTCAGCACTACTCCTTTATAGGTGAACGGTCCGTAAGGACTGTTGCCGATAGCATAACAGATATAATGTGTATCACCGGTTGAATAGGAAAAATAGTATTTCCCCTTGTATTTGTGCATCCAGGCGGCTTCAAAAAAACGTTTGTCGTTATTGGATTCGAGAAAGGGTTTCCCGGTTTCATCCAGGATCTGAATGTTACGTGCCTCCTCGGTGAAACTCTTCATGTCTGCGCTGAGTTTGGCTACGCGTGGCAGGATGGCTTGTTCATTTTTGTTTTTCAACTTTGCAGCAGGATCGTATTTGTGATCATTCCAGTGCTGCAACTGTCCGCCCCAGATCCCGCCAAAATACATATAATAACTGCCATCGGTATCCTTAAACACAGCAGGGTCAATACTGAAGCTTCCTTTGATCGGCTCTTTTTCTGCTTTAAAAGGTCCTGTTGGTGTTTGGGCAGTGGCCACGCCGATGCGGAAAATATCCTGCTTGTCTTTAATGGGAAAGTACAGGTAATAGGTGCCGTTTTTGTAAGCTGCATCCGGTGCCCATAACTGACGGCCCGCCCAGGGAATATCATTTTTATCTAAAGCAACGCCATGATCGGTTATTTTGCCACCAATTGAATCCATGGAAAGGATGTGGTAATCGCGCATATCAAAATGATCGCCATTATCATTCTCCTTTACGCCGGCTTCAACATCGTGCGATGGATAGATGTAGATCCGGCCATTAAATACATGGGCAGAAGGGTCTGCTGTATAAATATGTTTTACCAGCGGTTGAGAGACCGGCTTTTTTTTCAATGTGCCCTTTTCCTGCGCGTTAACAGAAGGGGTGAACATGACAAGTGTCGCTGCCAATAGTGATTTGTATAACATGTAACTCTTTTATATTGATTAATTACTTTTCTATTTTCCATATTAACCTATCCATCAATTACCACCGCCATTTCCAGGTGCGTTCAGTACCCGGATGGCTTTATAATGGTCCAGCGTTTGATCAGGTTGTTCATAGCCAGCCGGTATCGGCATTTTCGAAAAAGTACTGAAATACTGAAGACAGGCGTTTCTCCACCACACCGCTTCCTTTTCCTGTGCGGCCAATAACATATGTACATGTGCGAATCTTTCTTCATCAACCTTACCCTTCAACAGTTCCCAGTTTTTTTGCATGGATCGTACCTCTTCTACACCGCCATAATATTTTGCACAGAGCTCTTCCCAAAGCGTTTTGCCCGACGTAAGTGGTTGTTTCCAGCTTATATGGTGAAACCATAACAGGTATTCTTCCGGGCAAGTTGCCGGATCCTGGTAGATCTTACGTACTTCCGGTGCATATTGTTCCAGCGCATTACTGCCTTTCTCCGTTCTGTCGAACCCGATACCGGCTGTGTCTGCGCGGTGGTAATACACGGGATTCCAGTCGGCTCTGCCCAATCTGTCAGACCAGGGCGAAGGACCATAATGATGTCCGTCTCCCATAATATGGTGCAGGCCAAGAGGGGTCATATAATTCACTACAGTTTCTCTTGATGCCAGCATCATTTTTTTAGTGGCCGTAACAAAAGCCGGATCATTTGTAAACGTCATACGGATCCAGTCGTCCGCTATTTTATCTGCACTGGTTAAAGGGTCCCAGGCCAGTTTGCCGTAAGCATACCAGTTGGATTGCGCAAAAGGATGTCCGCACCAGTTCCTGTCATCGCCGATATTGGCTACGCCGGCAATACCACTCAGGGTATGTTTCTCAGCCGAGCCATCAATTACACTCGCTACTGTTGTGCCTTTGCCGTTGCGGTAGGTGTCTGCATCCAGTACCTCTTTCATCAAAGGGGCCTGGTACACAAGCGTGGTTCCCTGACCCAGGTATTCCTGTGTTAACTGAAATTCCATCATCACCGGTGTTTTGGGCAGTGCACCAAACAAGGGGTGAAAGGGTTCTCTGGGCTGAAAATCCAGCGGCCCATTTTTTACCTGTAGAATTACATTGCTTTTGAACTGGCCATCAAAGGGCTTGAATTCATTGTAAGCCTGTTTGGTCCGGTCTACAGGTGTTTCGTTGCTGTACACAAACGCACGCCACATTACAATTCCTTTGTGCGGTGCCAATGCATCGGCCAGCATATTGGCACCATCGGCATGGGTACGTTGGTAGTTTTGCGGCCCCGGTTGTCCTTCTGAATTGGCTTTTACCACAAAACCTCCAAAGTCGGGGATATAGGTATATATCTCATCCACTTTTTTCTTCCACCATTCTTTCACTTCCGGGTGCAGGGGGTCAGCTGTTTTCAGTTTACCGAGTTCAATGGGGGCGCTGAACCTGGCCGACAGATAAATCTTAATGCCATAGATCCTGAACACCTTGGCTAGTGCAGCTACTTTCAGCAAATATTCCTTCGTCAGGATCTGCGCATTGGCGTTCACGTTATTTACAACGGTTCCGTTGATGCCGATGGAGGCATTGGCTCTGGCGTAGTCTTTATAACGGGGATCAATATATCCGGGTAATAAATGCCATTTCCAGATAGAGAAACCGGCATACCCTCTTTCTACGGTTCGGGTGAGGTTGTCCCAGTGATTGAGGATACGTAACTGGATCCGGGGAGAACTGATTACCGCGAGATTGATGATCTTCTGCTGTGTTTGCGCCAGTTGCAACAAATGAAAACTGCCATACAGCACACCAGCATCTGTATTGGCCGCAATGATAATGCAGTTTTTCTCTTTGATCTTACGGCTGAAGATGGTGAACCCTTCTGATGATAATTGTTCGAGTTGTGATAACTGCAGGGAAGCGATCAGCGGTGAACTTTGCGGTGTACCTATGACGATGCTGTTATCAGTTAAGGCAGAAGTGACTGTTATTTTTCTGTCAAGTAAACCGGAGAAACCATGGGTCAGCTCTTCTTTGGCAGCATTCAGTATATCACTATTGCCTTCTGCATATACGGCTGTTACCTGCGATTGGTAAGCGGATAGAAGGGTGGGGTTGCTGATCTTGTCATAACGAAGCCATAGGCGGTAACCATCTTCTGCCAGAACGGGCAGGGCATAGCAGAGCAGCAGAAGGGAATACAGTAATTTTTTCATGTGGTAGCAGTTACAGAATTACTTCTTCTTTCTCAACGATGATGCCCGCACAATTAATTCTGATTTGATAATAATGGTATTGGTCAGGTTGATGTCTGAATGG
>SCVK01000091.1 GCA_004297075.1 Chitinophagaceae bacterium | reverse complement strand
GCGCCGTTCTTTTTACCGGATGCCGGTTCAAATACCCTTCCATAGATCTGTGCCCCATCGCGTGCCGGAAAGGTGATCACTTTGGTATCCCGCCATGCGTAAGCTTTGAATTCATCGCTCATTCCCTTGTTGGTAACCTGTACCGGTTTTTTGCCGGGGGCATTTTCCTGGAGATAGAGTTCCCAGGGTTTGGTGGTATAGGAGTAACGGTACGCGATCCATTTTTCGTCGGGCGACATACTCACTTCATAGCCACCTTCCATCGAAGTGATCTTTTCTTTTTTGCTGCCATCGGTTTTAAGCCGGTACCAGTTTTGTTTGCCGGGATGTTCTTCGTTGGTGAGCAGGTAAAAATATTGTTTGTTGCGGCTCAGTTCTACGGCCTGCACTTCGTACTTTCCTTCGGTGAGGGCTTTTTTGCTGTGGTTGCTGAGATCATATATATATAAGTGTGCGTAACCGGTGGCTTCGCTCTGGAAATAAAACTGATTTTCGTTCACCCAACCCAGGCGCGCGCCAAAACCACTGATACCCGGACCACCGATCCAGGCTTCATCGCGCTGGCGATCCAACAGGCTCAGTTTTCCGGTGGCGGCATCCAGCTGCATCAGCCAGCGGTCTTTGTTATCCTGCGAACGGATATCTACCACGGCATAACTGCCCGATTCGTTCCAGTACGGACCGCCGATCATTACCCCCCTTACCGGTGTACGGCGGTTGCTGAATTTTTTGGGATAGTCTTTTACATAGTCCGGCACATCGGTAATACCCGGAATGGAGTCAGTCCCTACCAGCATCAGCGTATCCCGGCTTTTATCAAATACATAAAAATCATAGCGGCCAAGGGGTGCACCCACTTTGGTTCTTCCCGGAATATCAGTGGTGAATCCGCTTTCGGTTACATAATCGGGCACGATGGTATTTTTTCCGGAACCGGGTGCCTGGTATAAACGATAGGTTACAAACCTTCCATCCGGACTGATCTGCAAGCCCTGTAATTGTTTATCACCAATTCCGATCGGTTTTAAGGTATCCGTGTCTTTGTGCTGTTTCAAAAAATCTGCCCGGGCCTCTCTTTTCTGTTTGCGTTCTTTCAGTACGGAGAGTAATTCTAATTGCTGCTGTTGTAACCATTGTTCCTGTGTACCCGTTGCAGCAGTGCCGCCACCGCCGCGCGCCGCACCGCCGCCGCCAAAACCGCCGCCTCGTTGTGCCCCGCCACCAAAGGCAGGAGCCGTTACCGTTTCGGATCCGCGGGTAATATTGGTTAATTGCCGGGTAATGCCCGATGGTATATGCCAGCCGAATAAATTCTGGTTGCGGGTGTACACGATCCATTCGTCTTTCTGCAGAAAACGCGGAGCTGATTCGGTTTCTTCTGTTTGTGTGATGCGGGTGGTCCTGCCTGTTTTCAGATCCACGAGATAGAGATCTCCCCGGTAGGCATACGCCATTAAAGTATAGCTACTATTATATACAGCATTACTGAGTGCATTGGTTTTCTGCGATTCGGCATACATTGTTTTGCGGGGTTCGCCGCCACCAACTGCCACCGCATATACAGAGTCTGCAATATTTCCCTGCGGGTTCCAGTTAAAGAAAACGGTCTTGCTGTCCTGCGACCATACCAGGTTAGAAGGAGAGGTACCGATCCATTTCGGGTCCTTCATGATTTTTTCAACCGTTAAAGATTGGGCAGCTGCCATACCGGTGCAGCAAAGCAGAAAAGAAAGCAGTTGGATTTTCATCAGTGCAGTTTTATAGAAGCTAAATCTATTATAATCTGCTGATGAAAAACAGCCGTGTCTTGTATTTTATTTGAACGGATGAATCGTATTG
>SCVK01000481.1 GCA_004297075.1 Chitinophagaceae bacterium | reverse complement strand
GGCGGGCTACGTGGCCGCCAGCGACCCCCGGCGCGACGGGCAGGCGGTGGGCTGCTGAAACGGGCGGCCGGCGTTCAGTCCGCGCCCAACCCGACCGGGTTCGGCTGCCGCTTCTCCACCGCAAACCGCAGCAGCGAGGCCGTGCGGAACACGCCGTGCGCGAACTTGCCATAGGGCAGGGTGGCGAACAGGGCCATCACCGCGCCCAGGTGCAGGCACAGCATGACCGCCAGCGCCGGCGTGCCGCGCGCCAGCCACAGCGCCAGGCCGGTGGCGCTGGTGAGAAACAGCAGGGCGATGAAGCCCAGGTCCATGGGCTTCTGCGCCACGTCGCCGTGCAGCGGGTGGCGGCGCCGGTTGAGGCGCCACAGCCCCGTGGTGCCGATGAGCAGGCTCACACCGCCCACCACGCCGAGCAGCTTGGGCAGGCTGGGCAGCTCGTAGGGCGCGACCCAGCCGAACACGTAGTGGTAGAGCGTGGCCACGCTGGTGGCGGCGAAGCACAGCATGAAGCCGTAGAAGGTGAAGTGGTGGTAGCGGCGGCGTGAGAGCGTGTAGGCGTCGTCCTCGTTGTGGCAACCGTCGCCGTGGCCGCCGTCGAGGTACTTCAGGCGCAGCGCGTCGTGCGCGGCTTCGCCGGTGGCGGGCAGGTTCAGCGCTGCGCCGCTGGTGGCGGGGGTCACGTCGCGCCAGAAGCGGGTGACGCCCATGCCGAGCGCGAACACCACGAACAGGAACACCGGCGCGAACAGGCTGACCAGCAGGTTGTGCGGGAACAGGTTGTAGAAGTTGCCGGCCAGGTCGCTGGGCCACAGGCTGCCCTTGAGCGCGACGGCGAGCAGCAGGAACAGCGCGAGGCCGGCGGCGAGCGCCACGCTGAGCGTGAGGCCGTTGCGCTGGTAGAGCCGGCCCAGCGCGGGCGGCCAGGCGTAGTCGGCGTAGGTCTGGCCGCGCACCTCGGCCATGGCCTTGGGCACGTTGACGGCGAATTCGTGCGGCGGGGCGTACTGGCAGGCGTGCAGGCAGGCGCCGCAGTTGTGGCAGAGGTTGGCGAGGAAGTGGATGTCGGCCTTGCCGAATTCGAG
>SCVK01000090.1 GCA_004297075.1 Chitinophagaceae bacterium | reverse complement strand
CAGTTTAATGGTAAAAGGGTTGTGGTTTTCGATGGTGATGCGGTAGGCAAACATAAATTCCCCATTCAGCGGATTGCTGTAATCGGCCTGGTAAAAGGTCTCTACGGTTATTTCAACACCTTCTGAAATTTTGGAGATCATGGGGGATGGATTGCTTTCAGTAAAAATAAGGAATTGAGGGTAAGATTCTCTGCTAAAATTATAGCAACGGCAGGGAGAACCTTCCGGGTTTCCCGGCAAATGGTTCAGCTATGAAATTCCTCCTGATTTAACACGTTCGTGTAGCGTTTGACCGTAATTTTGCAGCACGAAAAAAACGAGTTATGACTAAAATTGCTGTTGCCAATGGAGATGGGATCGGTCCGGAGATCATGGACGCTGTATTGTCTGTTTTCAAAGCCGCCCAACTACCCCTCGAATATGAATTTGTAGATATGGGTAAATGGGTGTTTGACAAGGGCTACAGTAACGGAATGACTCCCGAGGCACAGCAAACCATCGAGTCGCTCGGTATCCTCTTCAAAGGTCCGATGGAAACCCCCAAGGGGAAGGGTGTGAAAAGCGTAAATGTAACCGCCCGTAAAACATGGAATACCTACGCCAATAAAAGAACTTTTCAGACCCTGCACGGGGTAGATACGGTGTTCAGCAAAGCCGGGATCCCGATCGATATCACGATTGTGAGAGAGAATATTGAAGATACTTATGGTGGCGTAGAGCACCTGCTTACCCACGATGTGGCCCTCAGCCGTCGTTTTATTACCCGCCCCGGTAGTTTGCAGGTGATCAAATACGCTTTTGAAATGGCCAAGAAAAAAGGTGCCCGCCGGATTACCTGTGGTCATAAGGCCAATATCATGAAACTGACCGATGGCCTGTTTCTCGAAGTGTTTTATGAAGTGGCCAAAGAATACCCCGAACTGAAAGCCGATGATGTCATTGTAGATGACCTCTGTATGAAACTCGTTAGCCGCCCCGATCTGTTTGATGTGGTGGTACTCACCAACCTGCAGGGAGATATTGTAAGTGATCTTTGTGCCGGACTGGTAGGTGGCCTGGGTTTTGCCCCTTCGGCCAATATTGGCGACCATATTTCTATTTTTGAAGCGGTGCACGGAACGGCGCCGGATATTGCCGGTAAGAATATTGCCAACCCCACGGCGCTCTTGCTGAGTGGATTTGGTATGTTACACCACCTGGGTTTGATGGAAGCTGCCATCATGATGGAAAACGCCCTGTTATATACCCTGGAAAGTGGTGTACATACGGGCGATTTTGGAGATCGGTCCACCAAATCATTAAGCACCACCGAATTTGCCGATGCCATCATTGGCAATTTTGGCAAACTGCCCGCCCATAATCCCAAACCGGCTATTGCCAACCAACCGCCTACACCTACCCAGTTCAAACTCACCAAAAACCCGATGCTGGAGAGTGAGGAGCTGCGCGAGGAAGTGATTGTTGGGGTGGATATGTTCATCGAAAGCAACCTGCAACCCTTAGCCGTAGCCGAAAAATGTCTGAACCATACAGCCGATCTGTTTAAACTGGTAACCATCAGTAACAGGGGCACACAGGTATGGCCCAAGGGTTCTTCGTATACCAACCTGGTAAACCAGTATGCCTGCCGTTTTGAGAGCCTGGCCGATGTGCCGGTAACACAGGTAGATATCCTTGAGCTGTACAAACGGCTGATGCAGGATTTTAAAATATGTTCAACCGAATTACTGAATATGTGGGGCGATAAAAAAGCCTACAGTTTGGCACAGGGCCAATAAATGGCTGTAAACAGGAGTCGGAGGGATTGATGGAATACTATCAATCCCTTTTTTATGCCCGGCAGGCTCCGTTGCTGCCTGTTTTTGACCCGGTTCTGCCGTTTTTACAAGGGCTCACTCCTAGTTTTTTTAATCCTGCCCTTCGTAGTCCTTTTTTTGGTAATTTCACGGCTCATTTTAAAAGAGCAATCGAACTATGGCTGAAGCGATCTTAATGCCCCGCCTGAGCGACACCAT
>SCVK01000480.1 GCA_004297075.1 Chitinophagaceae bacterium | reverse complement strand
GTAAGGAATTTTTTTATTATAAAAACCCCAGGATTCATCTACTCCTTTTACACTATAAATTCCTGCATGAATAAAAATGCCCAGTTTAGCATCTGCAAACCATTGCATTTTAGGGCGGATGGATGCAGGATCGATTTTTGGCTGGGACTTACTCAACAGACCTGATAAACAAAACAGGAACAGCGGAATACCTTTTTTTATAATCGTTGGCATAGAGACAGTTTGTGATGATTGGCTATTTTTTCTACAGTATGCACCGGTAATGTAAACTGCAGCAGGCAGTACTATAAATTTTCTGAAAAATACGGCTAAATTGTTTCAGTTGCTTACGAGGAGATAGCAACTCGTTGGGGACTTCTGCAGTATCTGATAAACCCTGCATTTATTTCCAGCGGTTGGGCACTATCACTTCTATCATAGTTCCCTGCCCCAATCCGGTTGTCAGGGTTAGTTCTCCTTTCAACGAATGGGCTCTTTCTCTGAGACCGATCAGTCCCAGATGGGTTGTTTTCTGGTTGGTATCAAACCCCTTTCCATTGTCTTTGATCAAGAGATATATATTCTCACCTTGTTCTTTGATGGAGACCTCTACCTGGCTGGCCTGTGCATGGCGCAATACATTGGTCATAGATTCCTGGCAGATCCTGAAAAATTCGGTTTTCGCTTCGGGTGATAATTTACTGTCGTCAAATTCCCGTGTAAAGCGGCAGTTAATCTGATGGTTCTCCTGTAGTTGTTCACATTGCCATTGCAGGGCGTCGTTCAAATTACGTTCATCCAATGCAATGGGCCTGATGGAAGTAGCGATCCGCCGGACAGAGCTGATCATTAAATCAGACAGTTCCATTGAACGGTTTATCTTTTCAAGACAGGGTTCACTGAGATCAGCTGATTTCAATTTCAGCATGTATAACTGCAACTGAATAGCCGTTGCGAGCTGTCCTATTTCGTCATGTATTTCGCGGGATATAAATTTCCGTTCATCTTCCCTTGCATCTTTTAAGTGCTGGGAAAGCTGTTGCATTTCATCCAGTGTATTCCGTAACTGCTGTTCCGCATTACGCCTGGCAGAAATATCGGCGATCATGGAACATCCGATCTGTTTGCCATGTATGTCATGAAAAAGAACAGAAGCGATCTCGCAGGGAAATCTTTCTCCGTTTTTCCGGATCCCGGTAAACTCTCCCTTCACCTTTCCTTTTTCATCCCGCTCAATGATTTTTGCCTGTACGGTTTCATCT
>SCVK01000016.1 GCA_004297075.1 Chitinophagaceae bacterium | reverse complement strand
GTATCCGGCATAGATCAACCCCATCCATTGCTGCAAAAAGCAATTCTTTTACATTTGTTGCTCATAACAAACCGTTTCTTATGAAATTACTGGAAGGAAAAGTATCAATTGTTACCGGCGCGGCCCGTGGTATCGGCGCAGCTATTGCAGTTACCCTTGCCCAGCACGGCAGTGATGTGGCATTTACCTATGTGAGCGATAGCAGCGCAGAAAAAGCCGCGGTACTGGAAGCCCAGCTGGTAGCGCTCGGGGTAAAAGCCAAAGCCTATAAGAGTAACGCCGGTGTATATGAAGAGTGTGAGGCGCTGGTAAATGATGTATTAAAAGAATTTGGTAAGATAGATGTGTGCGTGAATAATGCAGGAATCTCCAAAGACAATCTCTTATTACGCATGACTTCCGAACAATGGGATGAAGTAATGGATATCAACCTGAAAAGTGTCTTCAACATGACCAAACAGGTAATCAGGCCCATGATGAAAGCAAAAAGCGGCAGTATCATTAATATGAGTTCGATTGTAGGGGTTCGGGGTAATGCGGGGCAGAGCAGTTATGCGGCCAGCAAGGCCGGTATTATCGGTTTCAGCAAATCGGTGGCACTGGAGCTGGGTAGCCGCAATATCCGTTGCAATGCCATTGCGCCTGGTTTTATTGAAACCGATATGACACATTATTTGAAGGATGGTGAGGGTGCCGGTGAATTCCTGAAAAAGATACCCCTGGGCCGTTTCGGCAGTGCAGAAGAGATCGCCAATACCACTCTGTTCCTGGCCAGCAATATGAGTTCCTATATTACCGGTCAGGTATTAAGCGCCTGCGGCGGTCTTAATATATAATAAAATTTTTAATAACTAACGTGCTGTTGTTCTGCGGGGTAGAAATATCTGTTTAACAACAGCGCGTTTCGGGTTATAGAAATTTTAACAACCATCCTATCAGCCTTTGTTGTTATTTTCGTGGAGTAGATGAAGAAACAATTCTGTACCATTTTTTTACTGCTGGTTCTGGCCATTCAAATCCTGCCTATCAGGCAGATGGGGAGTATTTTATCCAGCAACCAGCTTACAGAAGAACTTCCGCACTCAGCCAACCCGGATAAAAGCTGTCTCCAGAAAATTGACCTGAAAAGCGATTATTTATCTGCTTCGCTGGAAACGCCCGTTTCGGCTTATATCAGTTTCTCTCACCATCACCCGGGTTTTGCCGATGCTATACCCCAGAATTATACGGGTGATATTCATGTTCCCCCTCCCAACTGCTGAATCCTGATCAGTACCAGTTCCCGTTGAACGCATTCATTTTTCATTAACTTTTTAGCATCGTTTCTGTTATTCCCCTGATAACATGAAAAAGCAATTCTGTACCGTATTCTTATTAATGGTCATGACCATACAGATCCTGCCCATCCAGCAGCTGGGCGGCCTGTTATTCAATAACCAGTTTACAGAAGAGGTTCCCCATGCTGTTCCTGTTGAGAAAGGTAATTTCCAGAAAGCTTTTCTCAGGAGCGATTATATTTCAACCACCTTCGAAAGTATTTCTTCCCATATCAACGCCAACTCCCCGCATCACTATTTCGATGATGCCATTCCTCCTAATCATACCAGCGATATCCTGGTGCCCCCACCCAATTGCTGACAGTTACCGAGCAGGTGAATCATTATTTCTTACTTCATTTCTTATCGTACTATGAAAAAATATTTTCAGAGTGCCGGCAGTGACCTGCCAGCCTCTATTGTTGTCTTATTGGTAGCATTACCGCTTTGTCTGGGTATTGCACTGGGTTCGGGTGCCCCTTTGTTTTCCGGTATCATTGCCGGTGTGGTGGGTGGTATTGTGATTGGTTTTCTGAGCGGATCACAACTGAGTGTCAGCGGACCCGCCGCCGGCCTGACGGTAATTGTGGCTACCGCCATATTGAAACTACAGGTGTATGAAGCTTTTTTACTGGCCGTGGTGATTGCCGGTATCCTGCAGTTGATACTGGGTTTTATGAAAGCCGGTGTAATCGGGGATTACGTTCCCAATTCCGTTATCAAAGGCATGCTGGCGGCTATTGGCCTGATCCTGATCTTAAAACAGTTCCCTCACCTGGTGGGTTACGATGCCGATTTTGTAGGCGATGAGACATTTAAACAGACCGACCAGCAGAATACTTTTTCCGAAATGCTGCAGGCCATCCGGTATGTTACTCCGGCCGCGATTGTAATCGGTGGCGTATCGCTGCTGATACTGATGTTCTGGGAGAGTAAAATCATCAAGAAAAATAAGATCCTAAAACTGGTACCCGGTCCGTTGGTTGTTGTACTCGCAGGCGTATTGATCAATGGATTGTTTGCCACCAGTCGACCGGAATATGTGCTGGAAAGCAAACACCTGGTAACCCTGCCGATCGCGTCTGATCTGACAGCTTTCTTTTCGTTTTTTACTTTACCTGATATTAAATACCTCAATAATCCGGATGTATGGATTACTGCCGTTACCCTTGCCATTGTTGCCAGCCTGGAAACCCTGCTCGGTATTGAGGCCGTTGATAAACTGGACCCACTGAAGCGTGTTACCCCCACCAACCGCGAATTAAAGGCCCAGGGAGTAGGCAATATAGTATCCGGCATGATTGGCGGTTTACCGCTTACTTCTGTAGTAGTACGTAGTTCTGCGAATGTATCCGCGGGGGCCAAAACAAAAACTTCCAGTATCATGCACGGGGTTTTGCTGCTGGCTTGCGTAATGCTGATCCCTACCCTGTTGAATAAAATACCTTTAAGTGCATTGGCTGCCGTTCTTATATTTACAGGGTATAAACTGGCAAAAGTATCGTTGTTTAAAGAGTTCTTTCAAAAAGGATGGGACCAGTTTGTTCCCTTCGTAACTACCATTGCGGCCATTCTGCTTACCGATCTGCTGATCGGTATCCTGGTGGGCATTGCTGTTGGACTGTTCTTCATGATCAGGAATAACTTCCGGTCATCGGTAATGGTGGTGAACGACCAGAACAATTACCTGATCCGTTTACGGAAAGATGTTTCTTTTCTGAACAAACCCATCATCAAAAAGAAACTCGAAGATGTACCCAGAAATGCAGCCGTTTTAATCGATGCCACAAGGGCTGATTATATTGATAAAGATGTGATAGAAGAGATCAATAACTTTCTGTTACATGCCCACCTGAAAAACATCAGGATCGAGATCAGGAAAAGCGCTCACAAACCCATGCACCTTTTACTTAACGACCCAAAAACAACAGTACGATGAAAACATACGAAAGATTATTGCTAGAAAACAAAGCCTGGGCACAGGAGAAAGTGGAAGATGATCCGGACTATTTTAACCGGCTCACGCATATTCAAACACCCGAATTTCTCTGGATCGGTTGCAGCGACAGCCGTGTTCCGGCCAATGAGATCACCAATACACAACCCGGTGAGATCTTTGTACACCGCAACGTAGCCAACCTGGTGATTCATACAGATGTAAACCTGCTGAGTGTGCTGGAATACGCGGTAGTACACCTGAAAGTGAAACACGTGATCGTTTGCGGACATTACGGATGTGGTGGTGTGAAAGCGGCCATGACCAACCACGATTTTAAACAGGTACTGAATATGTGGTTACGCAATATCAAAGACGTATACCGCCTGCATACCGATGAGTTGGCCGATATTAAGGACGAGGAACAGAAGTTCGATCGATTGGTAGAACTGAATGTGATGGAACAGGTACAGCATCTTGCCAAAACATCCATCATACAAAAAGCATGGCAGAACGACCAGCGCCCTGACCTGCACGGATGGGTATATGGTCTGAAAAACGGCGTGATCAATCCTGTGTTTGAAATGAAAGCAGGAACACCCATTGAAAAACTCTATCAGTACGATGATCTATAGTAATGATATAGCTATAAAAGAAGAAGGGCGCCATTAACAGGTGCCCTTCTTCTTTCCCGCATGGTCAATTTCCGGGTGCGTTATTTTTTATGTATAGGTATTGATGAGCTTCTCTCTCATCACATAATAATCCCGTAAAAGTTACAACTCTAAGCGTCTCTTTTAGGTGGCCTGGGCGCTTTGAATTTCTGTATGAATTGTTTACTATGATCACTCAGGATCAGCTTCCCGCTGATCCCCGCGCGCTCCTGTAATAACTCGTCCCAGTGTTCCGTTCCCTTCCACAACACTTTTTTAATCTCATGCATGGCCTGCGGCGAAGAGTGCGACAGCGTAGTGGATAAGCGTGTAATGGAATCATCCATACCGGCCACATCGGCATGCAGCTCGGCAAATAAACCTTTACGCCTGGCCCAATCGGCAGAACGCCACATGGTGGCATCAATGCTGAGTTGAGAAAAAGCGGACAGTCCGAGTTTACGTTCTACAGCGGGGCCCACTACAAAGGGACCAATACCCACTGCCAGTTCACTCAGTTTGATATCGGATCCTTCTACTGCAATGGCATAGTCTGCCGAAGCGGCCAGCCCTACCCCGCCGCCAATACATTTACCGTGTATGCGGGCAATGATGAACTGCGGTGCTTTACGCATGGCATTGATCACATTGGCAAAACCGGAGAAAAAATGATAGCCTTCTTCTGCAGTAGAGATAGCTGCCAGTTCATCAAAAGAGGCTCCGGCACAGAAGATCTTTTCGCCGGCAGAACGGAGAATGATCACTTTGGTTTCGGGGTTCAGTCCTTCGCTATGGATATCTTTGGCCAGTGTATTCAGCAGTTTACCCGGCAGTGAATTGCTTTGGGGATGAAAAAACTCGATCGTGGCAATGCCATGTTCGCGTTCTACTTTTACGTATCCGTCTGTTACTTGCTCGATCATATACTAAATGTAAACTATCTTTTTAAATGATTATTAAACACTCTATGAAAACCTTCTTTCATCAGCAATACATTAAAGTTAATCAATAGTCCATTTTTAACATTTGAAAGCTTCAGATATGTTTGCAGCTGTTTATAATGTACAGGCGATAGCTGTTCTAAAGATTTTATTTCAACAATAACTACCCCTTCTACTTCCAGATCAACCCTGAAGCCATCTTCAAACTTTATATCGTCATAAACAAGCGGCAACGCCTTTTGTTTATGAACAGAAAACCCTCTTTTAATGAGTTCATACAATAATACCTGCTCATATACAGATTCAAATAAGCCGGGTCCGAGTACATTATGGATTTTAATACATGCATCTAATATCTGCCCGGTTATATGGTCCACTTCTGGTTTCATTATGCGAAATTTCTTACATAATAAATAGATTTATAAAAAATGCATTAGGTATTAATACTGCAAAAGCCGGTTTTTTACACTTGATATAAGTTTCACTAAGAGTGCAATAAGAGAAAAAGAGCCAAAGAGATAGCTCTTATTACACTCTTTCTCTCTTTTGCTCTTAGTGAACCTTCTTTTCAAACATTAAGATGACCAGATATTAATGTGGAAATTACTTTTATTAGTAATGATGCCAGTTTCACTAAGAGTGTAGTAAGAGAAAAAGAGCCAAAGAGGTATCTCTTACGACACTTTTTCTCTCTTTTGCTCTTAGTGAACCTTCTTTTCAAACATTAAGATGACCAGATATTAATGTGGAAATCACTTTTGTTAATAATGATTGACGGTTTCACTAAGAGTGTAGTAAGAGAAAAAGAGCTAAAGAGATAGCTCTTACTACACTCTTTCTCTCTTTTGCTCTTATTGAACCTTTCTCTCCACCATCGTCAATATCGTAGCCACCCCCACTATCTCCTCTGTTTCATCAATGATCTCTACCAGCCATTTCACAATCCCCTTAGGTATATCCGTCGGATCTTTCTGCTCCTGGCTGATCTTCTCCTTACAGGTAAACCGGATATGAATTTCTGCGCCTGGGTATACCGGTTTGGTAAAACGCAACTCATCAATGCCGTAATTCAGCAACACGGGATTCTTCTCATAACTGTCTACGAACAACCCCGCCGCGGCGCTGATGATAAAGTAGCCATGCGCTACCTGTCTCTCGAACATGGTTCCTGCAAAATCTGTTTTGGTCAGGTGGGCATAAAAATGATCTCCACTCAGATCTGCAAAACGATCAATATCTGCTGATGTGATGAGCCTTTTTTCTGTGATCAGCTGATCGCCAACACCCAGTTCTTCAAAATATTTTTTAAAGGGATGGATCGTATCGGTATTACCCGTAGCACCCGGCTGAAACACATTACTAACTGCCGTGATCATATCCGGCGACCCCTGTATGGCCACCCGTTGCATATAATGTTTCACGCCGCGCATGCCACCCATTTCTTCGCCACCACCTGCACGACCGGGACCACCATGCACCAACAAAGGCAATGGCGAACCATGACCCGTACTTTCCTTGGCACAGGCGTCGTTCAGTATCAGAATACGGCCATGGTACATACCGGCACCCAGCACATATTCTTTGGCAATGTTTTTATCGGCTGTTACAATGGAACTTACCAGCGAGCCCTTTCCCATTTTAGCCAGGGCAATGGCTTCGGCTGTTGAGGTATAGGGCATGAGGGTAGATACCGGACCAAATGCTTCCACTTCATGTACTTCTTTGCTGCTCAGTGGCTGTTCATTCAATAAAAGGATCGGACTCATAAAAGCCCCCTTCTGCGCATCTGCATCTATCAGTTCCACACTATCCAGCGAGCCATAAATGATCTGCGAAGAAGCCAGTAATTTCCGGATCTGTTCTTTTACTTCTCTGCGTTGTGTTTCGCCCGCCAGTGATCCCATCCGCACTTTTTCATTCAGCGGGTTTCCGATAGTGGTTTGGGCCAGTGCTTTGCCCAATGCGATCTGCACATCTTCCAGTTTGTTTTCCGGCACAAATATGCGGCGGATAGCGGTACATTTCTGTCCGCACTTGGTGGTCATTTCTTTTCTTACTTCCTTGATAAAAAGATCCCATTCAGGCATTCCCGGTTTTACATCTTCGCCCAATACAATACAGTTCAACGAATCGGCTTCCATGGTAAAGGGAACATTCTCCTGCAGGATCCGTTTGCCCGATTTCAGCATGAGGCCAGTGGAGGCAGAGCCAGTAAAAGTGACCACATCCTGCGAGCCCACATGATCCAGCAGATCGCCGGCGCTGCCACAGAGTAACTGCAGCGCACCATCCGGTAAAATGCCGGAAGCCACAATTTCTTTAACCACCGCTTCGGTAAGGAAAGAAGTAACGGTAGCAGGTTTTACTATAGCAGGAACACCGGCCAGTAAGTTCACCGCAATTTTTTCGAGCATGCCCCATACCGGAAAATTGAAGGCATTGATATGCACCGCTACCCCTTCTTTGGGAATGAGCAGGTGATGACCCATAAATGTATTGGCTTTACCGAGGGGATGGTTCTCCCCGTCCAGGCAATACGGTGTATCCGGAAATTTTCTGCGCAAAGAGGCATATGAGAAGAGATTGCCGATACCGCCTTCAATATCCACCCAGCTATCTGCTTTGGTGGCGCCGGTCTGGTAACTGATGCGGTAAAATGCATCCAGATGTTCGCGCAGGTGAAGGGCCAGTGCGCGGAGCATAACACCCCGTTCATGAAAACTCATTTTTCGCAAAGTGGGATTGCCCTTGGTTCGGGCATAGTTCAGCACCGATGCAAAATCCAACCCTTTGGTAGAAGCCCGGGCAATGGCTTCGCCGGTTACGGCATGGTAAAGTTGTTGTCCATCACCATCACCCTTGATCCAACTGCCGAGAATATAATTTTCCAATGCAACCATAACAATCGTTTATTAGGCAACAAAGCTAACGATTGGTAGGTTTGAAAATGTGGCGTGGCCAATTTTAATCTACCAACCCAAACTGACGCAGATGATGGCGGATATGTTTGTACAGGTACTGCACCTGTTCTTCATAATTCAACTCTCCAAAAATGGGATGCATTAAAACGAGCGATGGGTTGGTGGCATACACCGTAAAGATCTCCTGCAGTTCTTCGGCGGCTTTGGTAATGGCTTCTTCCAGTGTGCTGTACTTGTGCGGCCGCGGTTCTTCCGGCATTACCGGCACCCTCGCGTTTTCGGGGAAGGGAAGTTCGGATAACAGGAATGCCCTTGCCCGGGCCAGCTTTTCCGGGTCTGTGTTCATCAGCGACAACACTATTTTACCATTGGCCACTTTACAGATCTCGCGTAAATGTTCTACCATCTGCTGTCCATCCATTTTGCCCCATTTTCCTTTCTGGAGTGGGTCAAGTTTGTATAAGAGTGGAATGACACCGTTCTGGAGAAAAGTAACTTGGGCATGGATCATGGCAGGCAATTAAGGGGATAAAGATAGGGGGATAGAGGATTTTGGATCGTATGTCTGTCAGCTTTGGATAGGGGTGTTTTATTACCAGAATGGTGGAATCAGGATTTTTTGTATTGGCGGCGGCAGGGTGGAGGATTTTGGATCGTATGTCTGTCAGCTTTGGATAGGGGTATTTTGTTACCGGAATGGTGGAATCAGGATTTTTTGTATTGGCGGCGGCAGGGTGGAGGATTTTATGTGTCAGGCGGCGGCAGCCTCCCGACACAAAAATCCCGCCGGGAAGGCGGGATTCGCAGTTGGTTGTTGGTTGTAAAAACTTTTACAAGTTATAGAATTAAGACATCCGTTTATCAATTTCGCTGCAAAGGGCCGAAAAAATCTCGTCCACGGTGCCTTCACCCTTCACATTCACCACTTTATCGAACTGACTGTAATAGTCGGCCACAACGGTGGTTTTGTCCTGGTATTCTTTGATCCGGGCCCTGATCACCGATTCGTTGGTATCATCGCTTCGGCCGCTGGTTAAACCACGGTTCAGCAAACGGGCAACCAGTTCCTCTTCGGTTACCTGCAAAGCCAGTACTACGCCGATAGCGGTGTTCTTCAGACTAAGCAGCTTATCCAGCGCCTCACTCTGGGCCACCGTGCGTGGAAAACCATCAAACAGAAAACCTTTGGCCTGTGGATTGGCCTCCAGCGCAGAGCTGATCATGCCTACCACTACCTCATCAGGTACCAGCTGACCACGATCCATGATACTTTTGGCTTCCAGACCCAGTGGTGTTTGACGTGCTATTTCACTACGCAGCAGATCGCCGGTTGATAAATGTTTTAACCCATACGCTGCAATCAGTTTCTCGCTTTGCGTACCTTTCCCGCTTCCGGGAGGTCCAAACAGAATAATATTAAACATGTACTTGCTAACCTTGAGTGAAGAACAAAGATAAGGCCTTGACTTTAAAAAACATTTAACAGTAATTGAAAACCTTTAAATGTGATCATTCGTAAGGTTATATGGCGTTTTTCGTCAAACAAAATGGAAAGTTTTGAGCCATTTAAGGCATTTTTAATACATACAACATAATTTAATATGAAATCAATCCTCATTTTACTGCTCTCAACCATCTTATGGCAGGGCTGTTATAGTCAGAACAATCAAAAGAACCCCACAAAAATGGATACAGACAACAAAAAAAACAATCCTGTGTACTCCCGCACAGATTCCTCCAAAGTAGTGTTGAAGGAAGATGAGTGGAAGAAATTGTTAAGTCCCGACGTTTTTTATATCGCCCGCCAGAAAGGAACCGAAAGGCCGTTCACCAGTCCATTCGAAACTTCCAAAGAGATCGGCACTTATTACTGCGCCGTTTGCGGTAATGCTTTGTTTAAAAGCGATACCAAATTTGAAAGCGGTTGCGGCTGGCCCAGTTTTTATGATCCCATCAGCAAAAGCTCCATTATTTACACCCCCGATAACACCCACGGCATGCAACGCACCGAAGTACAATGCGGCCGCTGTAAATCGCATTTAGGACATGTATTCGATGATGGTCCGCCACCCACCGGTTTACGCTACTGCATCAATGGCGTAGTGCTCGATTTTGAAAAAGCGAAAGATGCGGAGAAGAAATATGAGGGGAAGAAGGGGGGATTGTGAATCGTCAATCGTGAGTCGTCAGTAGTGAGTGGTGAGTAGGGAGTTTAGTAAGACAGACATTTGCGGCGGCCTATTGCCCATTGACCATTCACACTCACTACTCACTACTGACCACTCACCGCTCATGGCTCACGAAATAATCACTGGATCAAGTAAAAAGTCAAAAGTCAAAATTAAAAAACAGGAGTCAGCTGTTTGACTTTTGACTTTTTAATTTTTAATTCTCCCCCTTCGCCTGCTTCGTTGCAAAATACCATCCTGAAAATACCGTGATCAACACGCCTACCACAGACAATACCATCACACTGTTGGAGAAAAAATCTACCCAGTTCAGTTTTACCTGGAAGATCTCTTTGCTCAGCAAAACGCCTACACTGCCAAGGTAACCGAATGAATCGGCGAGATAGATGAGAAACCCTACATTACCGGTAAAACGGAAAGCCGCGATCAGGCGTTCGAAGAATACAGAGTTGAAGGGGATATAGACCATGTAGAGACCGAGCCCTACCAGCGTCATCCACCAAACAGGATCCAGTTGTTGCCGCACAAAGAAAAAAGTACTGATACCCGCCAGCACAAAACCGATCCCGATAAAAACATGCGCCAGCATCAGTGCCTTGTAACTGTTCCTGATCAGTACCATGCTTCCAATCAACACCAATACGATCAAAGTGATCGGCGTTTCTGTTTGGGAGAAAAGGGCGGGTTGGTTCAGATAACCCATCTCCTTCCACATATCAGCACTGAAATTATCCCGGATATCGCGGAAGATGGTGGCAAAACCATAAATGATGATACAGGCAATGAGTCCGGGTAAAAACCGTTTTACAAACTGTTTGCGGTCGGCGGCCGACATGGGTGTGCGGTTCATCCTGGCCGCAATATCCGCTTCATCGGGTGGGGGGATTTTTTCGATGAGATAGATAAAGAACAACAAAGGCAGGGCAAATACCAGTCCTGTAGCAAAGGGTACCCAGAATTCAGACAAATGAAATTCGAGCAGTAACCAGCCCCCCACCGATTTTACAAAACCGGAGGCAAAAATAAAACTCACCGCCAGCGCGGCGCCGATAAAATCGGTGCTTCTTCTCCCCTCCACATACGAAAACACCACGCCCCATAACATACCCAACGGAAAGCCGTTGATGAACAGGAACACCGCATTATACGGTGCGGGCACCAGGGCAAAACATAACCAGGCCGCCCAGGCTATGCCTACCAATAACAGAATGATCTTATACCGACCCAGCCTTTTCAGTTCCGAAATGAATTTGATGCCATAGAATTTGGCCATCAGGTAACCGATCATCTGGCTCAGTACCAGGATGGTTTTGTAATTGATACCGGCAAAACGCATCCCCTCGAAGGTGCAGACCGTATAAGATTTCCTGAAACCAAAAATGACCGTGTAAGTAAGAAAAGCCACAACTGCGGCATAGATGCCCGTTTGCAGGGCGGTTCCTTTGAAATAATTGTTAGTGGGTGTTGGCAAAGCGGTTAGTTTATGTAATGTAAAAGCTGTTTGTATTAATCAGGAACAATTGCGCCTATCTCTGCGAAAACGCTGCTTCTCTGCGGCGCTGCGGTGAATTGAGCTTACATTCACCGCAGCGCCGTAGAGATCAGGGAGTTTTCGCAGAGAAATAAAACAAGTAGCTCAACGATTGATAAATATACTTCCTCCTGCCCTCTCATAAATAGGGGTCATCAGATTTCTGCTGATTTCTCTCTTCACCGATTCATTTTACCGTTTGGGCGCAATTCATGAAACCACAGGTCAATCTCTTTTGGCCGTTGGCCGTTTATTTCTGAATTTCCAGCACTGAAAACTATACTGTTATGAAAAAAATGCTTCTGGCGGCTTTCTTGCTTACGGCTGTACTGGGTTCTTTTGCCCAACAGGCCGATCTCTCCAAACATTTCAAGAACCTCAAACCCCGCAATATCGGTCCGGCCGGTATGAGTGGAAGGGTAACTTCCATTGATGCTGTCTGGACCAATCCCAATATCATTTACCTCGGCACGGCCAGTGGTGGTGTATGGAAAACGGAGAACGGCGGTGGCAGCTGGACACCCGTATTTGATGAGCAACCCATCCAGAACATAGGATCCGTGGCCATTACCCAAAGTAACCCCAGTGTGATCTGGGCCGGTACCGGCGAGGGTAATCCCCGTAACTCTATCAGCCTGGGAGAAGGCATTTACAAAAGCCTGGATGGCGGAAAAACCTGGAAAAGCATGGGTTTACAGAAAACCCGTAATATCCACCGCATCATCATCGACCCCAATAACCCCGATGTGGTATATGCGGGTGTGATGGGCAATCCGTTTGCGGAACATCCCGAAAGAGGTTTGTATAAAACAACCGATGGTGGCGAAACCTGGAAACTGATCTTACACACCAACGATACCAGTGGTGTGGGCGATATGGTCATGGATCCCTCCAACCCCAATAAATTACTGGTAAACATGTACCAGCACAAAAGAACCCCCTGGAGCCTGAAAGGTGGCGGCAGCGGCAGTGGTTTGTATATCACCTACGATGCGGGTAAAACTTTTAAAAAATTAGGTAAGGAAGAAGGTTTGCCTGCCGGCGAGTATGGCCGTATCGGTATCACCATCAGCCGCAATGATCCTAACCGCATCTATGCACTGGTAGAAGCTACCAAAAACGGGTTGTACCGTTCGGATAATGGTGGTTTAAAATGGCAGCTGGTAAACAGTGAGCCCGGTGTGGTTACCAACCGCGCGTTTTATTTCCAGGACATTGCCGTTGACCCGCAGAACGAGAACCGTGTATACAATATCAACCAGATGATCACCATGAGTGAGGATGGCGGTAAAACCTTCCCTACCACCGTGATCCCCTACAGCGGTATTCACCCCGATCACCATGCCTGGTGGATCCATCCGAAAGATGCTTCCTTTATCATTGATGGGAACGATGGCGGTATCGGCATCTCCCGCGACCGCGGCAGAACCTGGCAGTTTGATGAGAAATTACCACTCGGTCAGTTTTATCATATCAATGTAGATAATAAGATCCCTTACAACGTAATGGGTGGTTTGCAGGATAATGGCAGCTGGCACGGACCTGCCTATGTATGGATGCGCAGCGGCATCCGCAATGCTTTCTGGCAGGGTGTGAATGGGGGCGATGGTTTTGATGTATTACCTGATCCTGAAAATCCTGACTGGGTATATTCCATGAGCCAGGGAGGTAATGTGAACCGTTACAATATTGCCACCGGTGAAGAGTGGAGCATCCGTCCGCCCAGACCTGATATGAAAACCCGCCAGCGTTTTAACTGGAATGCTGCCATGGCGCAGGATCCTTTTGATAAGGCCACGATCTATTATGGCAGCCAGTTCCTGAATAAAAGTACCAACCGGGGCGCATCCTGGGAGATCATTTCTCCTGATCTGACCACCAACGATAGTGCCAAGATAGACCAGAGCAGTAATGGAGGCATCTCTATCGATATCACCGGCGCAGAAAACTATTGTACCATCCTCGCCATTGAACCCTCTGCCAAACAGCAGGGTGTGATCTGGGTAGGAACCGATGATGGTAATGTACAGCTGACCACCGATGGCGGTAAAACATGGACCAATTTCCGCGGCAAACTGCCCGGTATGCCATTGGGTGCCTGGGTACCACAGATCCGCGCATCGCGCCACAATGCTGGTGAAGCTTTTGTGATTGCCAATGATTACCGCCGCGGCGATATGAAACCCTATATCTTCCGCACCACCGATTTTGGTAAAACATGGACACGGATGGTGGATGAAAAGAAAGTGACCGGTTACGCGTTGTCAATGATCCAGGATCCGGTAGAACCCAACCTGATCTTTGTAGGAACAGAACAGGGTTTATGGGTGAGCCTGGATAATGGCAGCACTTACCAGCAATTCAAAAACGGTTATCCCTCTGTATCTACCTACGATATGGCCATCCAGGAAAGAGAAGCGGACCTGGTGATCGCTACTTTCGGAAGGGCATTGTGGATCCTCGATGATATCCGTCCGTTAAGAAAGATTGCTGCTACCAAAGGTGTACTACCCGCCAAAAAACTGGTTGCATTTGAAGCACCACAGGGTTACCAGGCCCATATTAAAAATGCGGCCGGTATCGAATACAGTACCTGGGGCACTTACGAAGGCGAAAACCGCAGAACCGGTGCCGCACTGAGTTTCTTTGTAAACAAAACCGCAGCCGATACCGGCAAAAACAAACTGGCCGATACTGCCATGGTTCGTATTTACGATGCCAACAATGTACAAGTGCGTACGCTCCGTACCAAAGCAGATTCTGGTTTTAACCGTTTCTATTGGGGCATGGAAGGGAAAGGCATCCGCCAGGCAGGTGGCGGACGTGGCCGCCGTGGTGGTGGTGGCGCCAGCGACAATGAACCCGGTGGCTTACCCGTTGACCCCGGTACTTACAAAGTAGTGTTCAGCTTAGGCAAAGACCATACAGACAGTACCCTGGTTACCGTAAACGATGATCCCAACGCCCCGCTCAGCAAAGAGATCCGCGATGCCATCCGCAAAGCCAATGCAAGACTGGATAAACAAAGCCTGAAACTGACCAGCCTGGTAGACCGCTTAACAGAAGCGGATGAGATCATTAAAAAAGTAGAAGCCAATCTGAAAGATATGGACCAGAAACAGGCCGATACCTTACGCAAACTGGGTAAAGCCGTGCAGGACGGATTGAAATCCATCCGCGAGCAACTGAACGGTAAACCACAGGAAAAACAAGGGTACGGTAATATACCGCAGGTAACCGTAAACAGTGTATTGGGTGAAGCCAGAATGTACGTACTCGGCAAACGCATTGCCCCCGGTGCCCAGGAAGACAGGCTGATGAAAGATGCCGAAGACATGGTAAGCGCCGTTATCAGCAAAGCCAACAGTTTCTTCGACGGCAAATGGAAAGAATACCGCACCCTGGCAGAAAGTACACCGGTGAAGCTATTTAAGGAGTATAAAGCTATTGACTAATTAATGATAGAATGATAGTATGATAGAATGAGTGAATGTTTAATTCTATCATTCTATCATACTATCATTCTATCATTCTATCATTCCAAAAAAGGCCTCACCCATCACACCGCTTCAGCGTTCTGATGGGTTGGGCCTTTTGTCTGTTAAAAACTGTCGTTTGCAGAAAATGCGGGGCCGTTGGAAGAAGCGAGGGTAAGGTATGTGTGCGGAATCGGCAATTTTACAGCGTAGAAACAATCAAAAAGGACAGAACTTTTTTTCATAAGCACACTAAAGTTCAATATCCCCCCTTTTTCATAAGTCAGGATGGCGGCGGTTTGTCGCCATTTTTTGTGTGCGGTTACTTCAGGAGTTCGCCAATAACCGACTTATAGGTTTTGCCGATGGGGATGGGTGTATTGCCTGCCTGCAGGTAAATGATATCATCCTGCACCTGTTTGATATGACGGATACCCACCACATAAGAGCGGTGCACCTGCAGAAAACCAAAACTGGCCAGGCGGCGGGAAAGTTCGGAGAGAGAAAGGTTTACGAGATGTGTTTCATTGCCCTCCAGTACCAGTTTGATATAATCGCGCAGGGCTTCTGCATACAGTAATTTTTCAATTTCGATCTTGATGATCTTGACCCCTGATTTAATGAACAGGAAGGGTTTTTCTTTTTCTGTAGGCACCGTACTGGCAGGCTGTATCCGTTCAAAAATTTTATCGATGCTTTTCTTGAAACGGTTGGGCAGGATCGGTTTTTTCAGAAAATCAATGGCACCGATCTCAAAAGCAGTGAAAGCATAATCCTCATTGCCGGTGATCACGATAATGGCGGGTTCGCCAGACATGAAAGGGATCAGGTCGAACCCGTACCCATCAGACAGTTCCATATCCAGTAACACAATATCTACCAGCTCCTTCTCAAAAAACTGCCGGGCTTCTGCAAACGAACGGCAATGACCCACCAGCTCCAGCGTTGGGTAGAGGCTGATAAGTTTGGTAAGCATGGCCGTAACCAGCAGATCATCGTCTACAATGAGCACCTTTTTTTTCATGGGAGCAGTTTCCACTTACAAATTAGTGAAAATTTGCATACTGGTTGCTTCGGCTATCCGTATTACTGACTTATACGCTGGTTATCAATGTATCACCGGGTTTTGTCATGTCAATGCCATAATACCGGCGCAGGACAATTATTTCAGTAGCCGCTACCCGTCAATGCTGTAATTTTGCGCCTGATTTTTCACCTGAAACTCTTTGTATGAGCCAACCCAAACTAAGCCACCTGGCCGGAACCCTGATCGGAAGCGAAATTGTGAAACTCGG
>SCVK01000015.1 GCA_004297075.1 Chitinophagaceae bacterium | reverse complement strand
TAAATATAAGCCATCCTTGCCCAGTTGGTTAAAGCTGTATTCGATTTTGAATACAAAATCATAGATAGAAACGATATCCATGCCAAAACCCCAGGTACGGAGCAGCTTATTATTGAGTGTGTTGGTGATACTGGGATTGGGCTTGTACGCATACCCCAGATCGCCATAGGCTTTCAGGAAAATCCGGAAGGGGATCTTATCATGCGTTTTGCTGGGGAAGGGATTGTGCAGGATGAAAGAGAGTATTTCTTTGTGCACCGTGGTTTTCAGGGCAGCACCCAGCATACCATCTACCACATTGTATTCCAGTCCGCGCATCTGGTAAAATCCATACCCGAATAAGCGTTCATTCACAAAATAATTGCGGAAGGGTGCTTTGGCAATACCCAGTCCTTCGAGATGCAGGAAAGCGGTTTTGGTAAAGGGCAGGGTATATACGGCCCGGGCACCCAGCTGCCAGAAACCGATGGTATTATCCAGTCCACGCCTATACAAATTACCCTCCAGCAAAAAACCACGGGTGGGGTAAGGGATATAATCTACGTTGTAGTATTTATACTGGTAATTAAAATCAACAAACCGGATCTGCGTTCTGCCATCAGGAAAATAGTTGGGGTTGATCTTGAGAACCGTATCTGCTACACTTTCATTATTATACGATACCCTGAAATAGTGGCGTTGTTTTACATCCGGGCGGAAAGAATAGGTAAGATCCAACCGGAATGCTTTTTTGGCAATCGCATCCTGTTTGTAGAACAGCTGTTTGTTATTACCTGTTCCATAATTGATCTCTTTCTGTGTAGCGGAAATGATGCCTACATTAAAACCCTGTTTCAGTTTACGGTCAAAAAAGGGAAGGTTATATCGCAGCGTAAGCTGTTGGGTATAACCATTGATCAGCCAGATATCGAGGTTATCGTTTCGGCCGCTGATATTGTTCTGCGTAAATTTGATCCCATAATTCACCCTTTCCAGGCTCCGTTTCTGCTCTACCCACCACTGGTTAAAGTTGCGGTCTATGAGGCGGAAATACGGCATGGGAAAAAAGTACCAGCGCTCTTTCAGATCGGCCCGGATATCGAGCACATTTCCTTTGCGTGAGGCTACATACACATTTACATCCACAAACAGGCTGGTGTTCATGAGTTGCTGTTTGGCCAGTACCAGCTGCTCTTCCAGTCCTCCTTCGGTAAAGCGGCTGCCTTTTACAAAAGGCAGTTCGCGCAGTACAATGAAGATCTTGGTACGTTTATTACCGGTAACGATGATATTGCCCACCATCACGGGATGGTCTTTATGGGGCAGGGTATCCTGGCGAATAACATTTCCTGTATCCGAAGAAACCTCTTCCTGGGCTTCGGCAGCAAGCAAGTTACCCAACAGCACAGCCAGTAAAACAATAACACGCGGTAACCTCATCTCCGGAAAACGATTGATAATTAGCGGTAAAAATAGGGGGATTGGGGAATATGGGGGAGGAATGTGGAATATAAACTGTAGAACCGAATGGCAGTGAAGAGATATACACTTACCCGTTCCGCTACATATTCAGGTATGACAGCAGGTGATTATAATTTTCTTTCAGCTCGTTGGCATAGGTTTCTTCGCCGAAATAATAACGAACCACAAAATCATATCGCTGGAAAGTGGCCACAATATCAGAGATCTCGATTTTGTTTACTTTCAGGGTAATTACTACCAGGCCGGTATCAGGTTCAGTATAGGTGTTAAGCTGTGTGATATAGGCATCGTTGGTTTCTACCAGCCGGTTCACCTCCCCGAATGAGAAGTTACGTTTGTCTGTTTCGAGAACAATAATGCCGCCTTTGTCTTCATTGCCCACAAAAGAAGACAGTCTTCGCAGTAAGTCTTTGGAGGAGATCACCCCTGCCAGTTCTGCCTGTTCATTCACCACCGGTAACAACGTCAGTTCATTTTCGGCGATGAGGCGGAGGGCCGATAAAAAATATTCTTCCCCTTTTACAGCGATCTTTTGCAGGGAAGATTCTACCGCTGCCACCAGTCTGGTTTCATCTGCATCCAGCAGATCATCTTTACTGATGATACCGGCAAATTTTTCTTCGCTCAACACGGGCAGGTGCTGTATATCATATTCGTCCATCAACTGCAGGGCAAGCGAAACCTTATCAAACAGGTTGATAGCGGGGAATCCGGAATTAATCAGTTGTGATGCCAGCATGTGTTGTTTTCTGCATATACGCGGAAAGCCTGTGCCCGGTTGGGTTAAGACTTCTGCTTTGTTAAAAAACCTTCCAGTATTCTGTTAAACTCGTCGGGCACTTCCATCATGGGTGCATGGCCACACTTGTCTACAAAATGCAGTTCACTGTTCGGGATCAGGCGGTTGAATTCACGTCCAACAAAAGGCGGAGTGATGGTATCGTTATTACCCCAGATCAGGCAGGTAGGTTGTTTGATCTGGTTCAGTTCTTCTCCCAGGTTATTGCGGATAGCGCTTTTGGCCAGTGCAATGATCTTGATCACTTTGATACGGTTATTGGTGATCTCGAACACTTCATCCACCAGTTCTTTGGTGGCTGTTTCAGGATCGTAGAACGTAAGTTGTGTTTTCTTTTTGATATACTCGTAATCGCCACGTTTGGGATAACTGTCGCCCATCCCATTCTCAAACAAACCGCTGCTTCCCGTCAGTATCAGCGATTTGATCCTTTCCGGGTGTTTCAGAATATGCACAAGGGCCACATGGCCACCGAGCGAATTACCGAGCAGGTGGATATTATGATAATCCCTCAGCTCAATGAATTTCTGTACATGCTTTTCCAGTCCGCCCACCGATGTATGAAAGATATCCAGGTCAAACAAAGGCAATAGGGGAACGATCACTTTATGGGTGCCTCTGAAATGTTCTACCAGGTCCTTGAAATTACTTAACGCACCAAATAAGCCGTGCAATAGAATCAATGGCTCACCTTCTCCTACTTCAATAAACTTAAACTTATCCTGTTGTTTGATCTCGTAATTCATTAGTCAGTTTCTTATACAGCCGTAATTGGGATTCCTACAAATAAAAGGAAAATCACGCAAATACAACTTAAATGAAAAGCCTCAGGCAGGCAATCTGCTCGCAACCTTTGCTAAATTACTGATTTTACGGCAAAAACAGGGTAGGCAAAGGCCTGCCGGGTAACAATTATTTAACCTCTACAGGCAGGCTCGCAAAAAAACGGGAGAGTTCTTCAAACATCCCTCTGAAAAAGGGAATCGCCATCCCAAAAAAGCTGATGGCTTTGGGTCCCCAGGGTTGCACGAAACTATATGTTACAGAACCGGCTACTGTTTCCGGCTTCAGCCAATGCATTTTATCCGCATAAAAAATAACCACACTGTACAAAGTGATATACAAAACAGCATATAAAACAATGCCGCTGAGCTTATTAAGCCAACCCAGCAAAACCAGCTCCATAGCCGACTGTATAAACAAAGCGCCCAGCCTCACCAACAATACCACTGCCACCATCACCAATACAAACGAGAGAAAAGGAAGCCAGTGCGCCGAAATACTGGTGCTATCCTGCAGCCAGGCCGCAACCAGTGTAGAAAATTTCATGGCTGCCGCCAATCCTACCAGAATACCGAGCAACGAAAAAACGGCCACCACAAAACCATTGCGATAGCCTTTTACGATAGCCAATATGAGCAGGATCAGGAAGATGATATCGATGGCCATGAGAGCAGGCTTTGAGCTACGAGCTTCGAGCTGTGAGCTTGTTTGGGAATATTTTATAAAAACGCAATTGGCTTTAGCTCGCGGCCTATAGCTCGCAGCTCGCAGCCAACAGCTACTTAGTCAACAACTCCTTCACCATTGCCGCTACCGCTTTTCCATCTGCCTTACCGGCCAGCTGTTTGGAAGCTACACCCATTACTTTACCAAGATCCTGCGGACCGGCAGCGCCTACTTCTGTAATGATTTTGGTAACCGCTTCTTTCAGCTCTGCCTCGCTCAACTGCTGCGGCAGAAATTTTTCGATCACCGCAATTTCATCAGACTCTTTCGCAGCAAGGTCGGGGCGGTTCTGTTGGGTATAGATCTCCAATGAGTCTTTGCGTGATTTTACCAGTTTCTGCAACAGTTTCATCTCCCCGTCTTCACTGATCTGGCCGTTGGCACCGGGATCGGTTTTGGCTTTGATGATCTCTGCTTTAATCGCTCTCAGTCCGCGAAGCAGGGCTTCGTCTTTGGCTTTCATGGCGTCTTTCATCTGTGCCATTACTTTTTCTTCTAAGCTCATAACAAGTATTTTATTTGTTTTCTTTTAACTGGCTGTCGCGGAATTTCTTGTAAAATTCTTTGGCAAAAGCCTTCATATCATCTACCAGTTCTTTGTTTTGCGTGGCCCGCAGATAAGTATCGGCCATGCCCATCAGTGTCTGGTAGTAAAAATCGGCCATTTCATCCACCATCATCTCCTTGGTCCAGAGGTCAATGCGCAGCGCACTTTTATCGGCCCCGTCCCAGAAAGCCACCATCATGGATTTGGCAGACTGCATCATATCAGCCGTACTATCGCTTGCGTTCCATTGGATCTGCTGGGGTACTTTGTTCTCGTCTAACTCAATTTCTATCGAAATAGTTGATTTATGCATGGTAGGTTCTTTTCGTTATTCAGCATTGCAAAAGTAAGCGAAACATCGGTTGTGGAAGCCGGGCCGGATCATTTACCCGCTGTGGCCAAAATGACTTCCCATAATTGCGCGGCGGTCGCATCCCAGCTGAACCGGGCGGCCTGTTCTTTGCCTGCTGTTATTAAACGGGCCCGCAAAGATTCATCGCGGTACAGGTTCAGCATCTGTTTGGCAATGGCATCGGGGTCAGACGGGCCTGCATACAGGGCCGCATCGCCACCGGTTTCGGGCATGCTGCTGGTATCACTGGTAATCACGGGCACTTCACTTTGCATGGCCTCGATAATGGGAAGTCCAAACCCTTCAAAATAAGATGGATACACCATTGCATAGGCCGCTGCGGTCAATTTTGCCAGTTGGTCTTCGGGCACATAATCCAGCAAAACCACATCGTTGCGGTATTTGTAGGTTTTCAGTTTGGCAAGCACATCATCATACTGCCAGGCCAGCCGGCCGGCCACCAGCAGTTTCATATTGCTGTGTTGCCATTTTTTGAAAAGGGAAAATGCTTTCAGCAGGTTCAGCAGGTTTTTACGGGGATGAATACCACCGGTAAACAAAAAATATTCCCGGCCATCGGCATAACCGTCTTTTACCTGTTCTTTTTCCTGCCAGGAGATGGGGCCAAAACTGTGACGGGCCGCTCCTTTTACCACATGGATCTTTTCGGCAGGCAGTTGGTACCTGTCGATAATATCCTGACGGGTATAGTCAGACACGGTTACTACTGTTTTGGCTTTCTTCAGAAACCTGGGCGTATAACGCTGGTAATACCTGCGATGATACCAGGGAATAAACTGCGGATAGTGCAGAAAAGCCAGATCATGCACCAATAACAGCTGCGGGATGCTGGTGGTAAGACTTGCAAAACCAAAAGCCTGTATCCATACATCCACTTTTTTATTGCGCAGGGTCAGGGGCGCCGCTATATCGTACCAGTATTTGAATGACAGGGGGTGACGCGCTTTGGGCGATACCACCAGCGGGGTAATATTTTCAGCAGAAACAAACTTTTGATCAAAAGCACGGTCGAACAGGAAGATGAATTCATGTTCCGGATGTTGCTTCACCAAACGGCTGAATACTTCATGGGCATAATGACCATATCCTTCGAGCTGGTTGGCTTGTAAAAATATAGCGTTTACGGCGATGCGCATATCCTGCAAAAGTAGGCGACCTATCCTCAAAACTGTTAAAATACATGAGTGAAAATAAAATATGACGGTTTTTAACGAACATTGTAACTCTTATGAGAAAACTATTCATCCTCTGTTGGATACTATTGGCAGCCACGGCCCATGCATCGGATTCTTTACAGATTAATTTTACTACTAAAACATTTGTGAAGGGCGATACCCTTGAGTTTAGCTGCAAGGTTCCCGATTTTGCGGCACTGCGTTTACTGAATGCCACCCTGAATGTATGGATAGAGGATGTAGAGAAGACCAAACGTTGGCGGTTCCGTTACCCCATGATCAATGGAGAAGTAGCTGCTTCGCTGATGATCAGCGATAAAATTCCTGACGGGCGTTATGCCGTGAACTTTCTCGTACAGCGTGGTTTTTTTAAAGTGATGGGACAGATCCTTGATAATGGTAAAAACGATACCAGCATCAACTACATCATGATCCCTAAAAACAAATCAGCGAGTTATTTTGATAATGCCAGTGTGGCACCTGATGGTAATTTCCGGTTAAAGAGCACATTGTTTGCCGACTCTGCTTTTTTTATTTTTTCGCCACCTAAAAAAGTACGTAACAATTATCTCTCCATCAAAATTGAGACACCGCTCGATTCTGCCTTTACACCGGTATTATACGAAACAGATTTTATTACCGTAGGCGATCCGAAAATGCTGCTGTCTAAAAAAACAGATACCAGCCAGTATGTATTTGCATCGGAAGAATTACTTGATCCGGGTTTACTGCCCACAGTAACGGTTACGGCCAAATTCAAATCCAAAGTGCAGCAGTACAATGAACAATATTCTAGAGGATTGTTTCAGCGCGATGATGCGCTGGTGTTTGATGGAATAGAGTCTGACCAGATTGGCCGCTCTATCAGTGTATTACGCTATCTCGAAAGCAAAGTGCCCGGACTAACGATAGAAACCAATGAAGCCGGACAGGAAATTGCCAAATGGCGGAGAGAGATCTGTGAAATTTATATTGATGAGTTCCGTATGGACTCTACATCGCATACGCTGATCTCACCAACTGAGATTGCGATGATCAAAGTATATCGTCCACCGGCCTTGCTGTCCAGTTTTTCGGGTGGTGCAGGCGCCATTGCCATCTACACCAAAAAGGGTGAATTTGCGACTAACGGTAAAAAGCGACACAATTTTATTGTGAAGGGATATACGAGAATAGAGAGTGTTTGGGAATGAGGGTGAAGAAAGATCCGCTGGGAAATACGTAGTTTTAAGCATCAGTACTCATTAGAATGCGATTACCCAGAACCATACGCCTTATTGCAACTTTTTACAGGAGTTTCCTGTTGTTTTCATTACTTGTTACCGTTGCTTGTCTGAGCCTCTTTTGGAAAAATGGAACCAGCATTTTAGTGGTGCTTTTCTGGTTTAAGATAACTACGCTGGGTCTGACTTACTATTTCATCAATAGCTATAAAAGCAAAGAGTATTACTATTATTTTAATTTAGGCGTTTCGAAAGTTATGCTTTGGACGGCAACACTTTGTTTTGACTTTGCCTTATTCCTATTTCTCATCATACAGATCTATCAATTCAGATGAATCATACACTGGAAGCAGACGGTATTGAATTAGTATTTGACGGGAGAAAAATATTATCCAGTGTGTATTTGAAGTGTGAGACCGGAAAGATCACAGGTTTGCTGGGTAGAAACGGGCAAGGAAAGACTTGTCTCATGAAAATAATTTATGGCAGTCTTCCTTGCGAAAAGTCAGTTCGTTTTGATCAGGTGGCCTATCCTGAGGCCTATAAGCAACCCAACTTATTACGCTATCTCCCGCAGTTTAATTTTATTCCAAAATCACTTTCACTGAAAAGAGTCTTCAGGGATTTTGAGTTAGATTATTCAGTATTCGGTAAAATATTTCCGGAGTTTGTTTCAAAATATACAACGGTTGTTGGCAATCTTTCGGGTGGAGAAAATAGATTAGTAGAGCTCTATGTGATTCTGAAAAGCAGGTCTCTGTTTGCGATCTTAGACGAACCGTTTACGCATTTGACTCCCATTCAGATAGAGAAAGTAAAGGAACTATTTCTGGAAGAAAGAAAATATAAGGGTTTACTTATCACGGACCATCTGTATAAAGATATTATTGACATTTGTGACGACCTTTACATATTATCAAATGGAAAGACTCATTTAACTAAGCGTACGGAAGATATTGAAACACACGGGTATGCAAAGCTTTAAGTATACAAACTATTGCTTTGATAGTTACATCATAGAACAACACATATAACCAATCACTAACGCACAAAACTGAATATGTCAATCACAAAAGAAGCAGAACTGATCGGAATGCAAAAAGCCAGTGAAGCCGTTTCCTGCACATTGAAAGAAATGTGTGATTATGCGCGGCCCGGTATCACAACCAAACAATTAGACAATTATGGCGCAAAAATTCTGGCAGATTTTGGTGCCAAATCGGCCCCTTACCTCACCTATGGTTTTCCGGGTTTTACCTGTATCAGTGTCAATAACGAATTCTGCCACGGCATCCCGTCTGATAAACGGGTACTAAAAGAAGGAGACCTGATCAATATAGATGTCTCGGCCGAGCTGAACGGTTTCTGGTCGGATAATGGGAACTCGTTTGTACTTGGTAAAGACATTCACCAACACCAGCAACTGATAGACGCATCAAAACAGATTCTGCACAAAGCCATCCACCAGATAAAAGGCGGCGTACGTATTTCGGATATCGGGTACCTGATAGAAACAGAAGCTAAAAAACGTGGTTATAAAGTAATCAAAAATCTTACCGGACATGGCATAGGTAGAAGTCTGCACGAGGAACCCGGCGAAATAGCCAATTACAAAGACCGGCATAATCTGACAAGGTTTAAGAAGCATTCGGTTGTTGCTATTGAAACCTTTATAACAACCACATCAACCTATGCCGAGACTCTGTCTGACGGCTGGACGATGGTAGGAAATAAAGGCGGCTTTATGGCACAACACGAACATACCATCGTTGTTACCGACGGGAATCCGATGATACTGACAGAGATGAATGGAATCTGGAACTAATGAAAACTGCGGACCTTAACAGCAAGGATACCAGCACCGGGCTGATTGGCTATTGTTTCTCATACGTATAAAATCCTTTCCCTGTTTTCCTGCCCAATTCACCGGCAGCTACTTTTTGTTGCTGTAATGGCGAGGGGGTAAGTCGCTCAGGTTTGCCCAGCGCTTCCCAAACAATCTGGCTAACGCCGTAATTGATATCCATGCCAATCAGGTCCATGAGTTTGAAGGGTCCCATTTTAAAACCGGTGGCTTCCAATACCACATCTACCGTTTCAATGGTGGCCAACCCGTCTGCTACCAGTTTCATAGCTTCCAGGTAATAATGCCGGGCAACCCTGTTTACGATAAAACCAGGTGCATCTTTACAAACCACCGCTGTTTTACCCAGTTGGGTAGCCAATTGGGTAAGGGTGTTTATGACTTCGGGCCGGGTTTGTTGGGCACGGATCACTTCTACCAGTTTCATTACCGGTGCAGGGTTGAAAAAATGCATGCCTGCTACACGCTCCGGATGTGGCACATCTGCCGCAAGGGTTGTTATGGCGATAGAAGATGTGTTGGTTGCAAAAATGGTACCTGCTGAATTGATGGCTGCCAGCTGGTTGAATAATTGGGTCTTGGCGGCTGTTTTTTCAACGATGGCTTCAATGACCAGATCGGCCACACAGTCTGTGAGCTGATCGGTAAAAACCAACCTGTTCAGGGTCTGTGTGCCTGCTTCTGCTGTGATCTTTCCCTTATCTACCATCCACAACAGGTTTCTTTCCATGGCGGTTCTGCTTTTCTGCAGCATGTCGCTGTTCAGATCAAACTGGATGGTGGTAAATCCCGCCATGGCCGTTACCTGCGCAATGCCACTGCCCATGGTACCGGCACCGCAAACACAAATGGTCTTGATCGTATGCATATCCGCTTCTTTGCCGTAAAAGTACAGTATTGTTATATGTGTACGAATGGGTTTTGGAGTAGGACATAAAAATCTAACTAATTATTTCTCAGCAGCTTTGGAGGAGTTACTTAACATCTTTTCCACTAACATGAAAGCGGCGGTGAGGGGTGGCGCGGTTGTTGTATTTTTATGGTATGCAAAATACCCTGCAGCAATTGGATCTGTTTGGTTTCCCTATCGAGCCCGTAACAGCTCCCAAGAAAAAAGAGAAGATCGTGAAAGTGGTACCGGCTCCTGCAGAAGAAGCGGTTGCACCAATTGCTGAACCTGTGGCTATTACGATTGCCCCCGAACCGGTGGTAGTGCAGCCAACACAGGTGTTGGCAGAGCCTGAAGAAGAGCCGATCGCTCCCAGAAAACTGACTGTTTCCAAAATAGCAGGTAAACGCGGCCGGAAATCGTTCAAGGAAATGGATACGGAAGCCGATCTGATCGAGGTTCCGGAAGAAGAAATACTGCGCCAGAAATTATACTACAGTATCAGCGAAGTGGCCGGTTGGTTCAAGGTAAACACATCCTTACTCCGCTACTGGGAAAATGAATTTGATATTCTTCAGCCCCGCAAAACACGCAAGGGCGACCGCCTGTTCCGGGTGGAAGACATTAAAAACCTGCAGCTGATCTATTTCCTGTTACGCCAGCGCAAGTTCTCGATCGATGGTGCCAAGAATTACCTCAAGAACAACAAAAAAGAAGCAGATACGCAGATCCGGTTAATGGAATCGCTCACCCGTTTCAAATCTTTTCTGCTGGAAATGAAGACCAATCTGCAGTCCTGATTTTTCTAAAAGAAAGGTTTCCTACTTCGATCTTACCACCACATCTGTATTGGCGGCTGCCAGTTCTATGCCTGATTTTTCGAGTAAAGCAATAAGGCTTAGATTAACCGATTCACGCAGTGCATTAAATTCTTCCATGGATTGATCCATAGAAGTAAAATAATCAATGGCAATGATATGGGCATTTTTACCGGTATCCATCAGGTACACCACCGTATTTTCAATACCGGGTTTCTGCAACGAAGCTTTGATAGCGGGAATAAGTGTGGTTAGTTGTTCTGCAGTAGCCGATAAACTGATCTCTAACCGTAACTCTCCTTTCCGCTGGGTACGAAGGGTAATATTATCTACGATCGTATCCACCATTTGTTTATTGGGTACAGAAATATAGGTTTTATCTGTGGTGCGGATGCGCGTGCTTCGCAGACCGATCTTTTCAATGGTGCCGGTGAAATTATTCACTTTCACCAGATCGCCTGTAATAAAGGGTTTGTCAAAGAAAATGATAAACGAGGCAATCAGGTTCTCCATACTCTCCCGGGTAGCCAGCGCAATGGCGGCACCCACAATACTCAACCCTGTAAGCAGGTTACCGATATTCTTGTTGAAAGAAAAGCGAAGGATCAGCAGGATGCCGATGATAACCATGATTACTTTGAAAAAGTCTTTGAAAAAAACGATCAGCTGGTTATCGGTCTGGTCTTTGGTGAGATTGGCTTTTTCTTCGAGAATCATGGCAATAAACTCAATTACCCGCAGACAGAGCCAGATAAATACAATGACAAGCGTGCCCGCAGTAATCGAATCAATCAACTGACGGAATGTTACATGGTAAATGGTAAAATTGAGTGCCGCAGGAAAAGTAAGTTTATCCAGCACAATAATAGAAATGATCAGTACCAGAAAAACATCCAGTGGTTGTACCACCAGGTCTAAAAAAGACTGGCGGGCTATATTTTTGGCAGCCTTGGCAACCAGTTTGTACAGAAGCTTCGCAAGATATTTCGAGATCAGCCGTTTGATCAGCAGGATCAATAAGATGGTTCCCAGTACATAGAGGTAGCTTTCGATCGTATTATCCAGCACCTTCTGTTGCAAGAATTTTTCCATACCTGCAAGGTACAATGGATCGGGATATAATAGAAATGTCGAATATCGAAGGATGGTGAATGCAGTATCAGTATTCTTATAGGGTTAATTTTCCCGATCCGGTATCAGGCTTCCCATTTGTGCAGCTGCACATCGGTGCCATCAAAACTGGCATAGGTGAAGTGGCGGATCCAGTCGCCGAGGTTAATGTAGCGGCTGTTTTTGGGCAAAGCAATCTGTAAGGGCAAATGGCGGTGACCGAAAATAAAATAATCGTACTGCTGTTGCTGCAGTACTTCTTTGCAATACACTACCAGCCATTCATTTTCTTCGCCCAGGAAATGTTCGTCTGAACTACCCGTTTTCTCACGGCTTTTGCGGCTGAAATAATTGGCCAGCCCAATGCCCCAGCTGGGATGCAGTTGCCCGAATAACCACTGGCATAAAGGATTGCGGAATACTTTCTTGATGAATTTGTACCCATGATCGCCCGGACCCAAACCATCGCCATGGCCAATAAAAAACTGTTTGCCGTTCCATTCAAACACTTTGGGATGGTGATACACAGGAATATTCAACTCCTGTTCAAAATAGCCACTCATCCACATATCGTGGTTGCCTACAAACACATGAACCGGTACACCGCTATCGGTGATCTCGGCCAGTTTACCCAATAAACGGGTATATCCTTTCGGAACTACTTTTTTGTATTCGTACCAGAAATCAAAAATATCACCCACAATAAAAATGGCAGATGCATGATGGCGGATGCTCTCGAGGAAGGCCACTACTTTTTTCTCCCGTATCAGACTTCCCGCCGCATCGGGTGCGCCCAAATGAAAATCGGAAAGGAAATAGATTTTTTTATCGGGTGTTACCGTCATACCGTTCCGCTTTTAGACTTGTTGTGCAGGTACTGTAACACATCGCCACTCTCCACCAACGGTTTACCTGATACATCGCCATTGAACCAGTATACCCAGGCCCGGGTTTGCTGGTCGCCAACAAATACGGTGGTTAATTCTCTTCTGTACAAAGGCGGTTCGTTGTTTTCTGTATGCAGTCCTTCATAATCATCCAGCTGTGCCATCGCCCAGGAAAATTCATCCGGATTTTTGATATGATAGAGTTCACCGGTAATATAGTTATCTGATTCTACGGGAACAGCTGCCGGATAATCGCCCATATCAAACAGGGCTCCTTTTACTCTGGCATCGGCCAGCA
>SCVK01000089.1 GCA_004297075.1 Chitinophagaceae bacterium | reverse complement strand
AAAATTATGTTTTAAAGAACTTGTATCTAAAGTTTAGTCCTGCCTCGGCGGGATATTCTATCCATTGAACTACGGGACCAATTAATTAGCAATTAACAATTAGCAATTAACAATTAGGAGAGAAAGTCTACTATTACCAATTACAAATTTTTAATTTTTAATTTTTAATTTTTAATTTTTAATTTTTATTCCCTCTCGGGCTGCAAAAATAATAGATTCTCCTATTCCCCGTTCAACAGATTTAAGCTGACTCATTGGTACAAAAGCACTTTTACGGGAAATAATTTGGTCCGGATCAGCCTTTTCTTCTGTATTTTCAAGGCATTAAAACAGCTTTATGAAGATATCCCGTTTGCTGCTGGTGCTGGCAGCTGTGTTCTGTAGCAGTCAGTTCCTCTGGGCCCAGACGGCCGGTTCCAAACCAAAAGCCGTATTGAACCATGTGGCCATTTATGTGGTGGATCTGGAAAAAACCCGCAGTTTCTACAGCGGGGTGTTTCAGCTGGATACAATACCCGAACCCTTTCACGATAACCGCCATATCTGGTATTCCATTGCCCCCGGCGTGGCCCTGCATGTAATACAGGGAGCCGGTGTGCCCAAAGAATATTTTCTTAATAACCATATCTGCTTCAGTGTACCCAAAACAGAGGTATTTGTGGGTATCCTCCAGTCGCGCAAGATCCCTTACTATAACTCCAAAGGCGTTATGGGCGAGATCACCAACCGCATAGACGGCGTAAAACAGATCTGGGTAAAAGACCCCGATGGCTACTGGATAGAAGTGAATGATGCGAAAAACTGAGATGGTGAATGGGCAATGGTGAATGGTGAATAGGGGGGAGAACCCTACTGACAATTGCTCATTCACCATTGACTACTCACCTTTTCCCCTATCTTTGCCCCTCTCAAAAAAGGGTTATGAAGTTTTACAATCTGTTGATCAAATACCGTTTCTGGCTGGGTTTATTGGCTATTGCATTAGCGGTGACCGTTAATGTGATGAGCAGTTTCTGGCCATCTTTTATACTGTACTTTATTGGTGTGATCGCTATTGCCAGCCATTTCTTCATCGGTCCCATGCGCCTGATACAGGAGCCCATGGAAGCGGGTAATATTGAGGAAGTGGAAAGGATCCTGAAAACCATCTGGTATCCGGGGTTGCTGTACAAACCCGTACGTTCTACCTATTATACCATTCTGGGTAACCTGGCCATGATGAAACAGGATTTTACCTCTGCCGAAGCACACCTGAAAAAAAGCTCCGAACTGGGTTCGCCCATGCCCGAAGCCGAAGGCTCCAATAAACTGCAGCTGGGTATGATGGCCATGCAGCGTGGCGACCTGAAACAGGGCGAAAATTATATCCGTGCCGCCATTCGTGCCGGGATCCCTGATAAAGAAAGTGAAGCCGTGGCCTACCTGAGTATGTGCCAGATCTTCATGAACAAACGCGAATTCCGCGCGGCCAAAGATTTTTTCCGCAAGGCCAAAGCCTGTAAGCCCAAGACCAAACAGGTGCTGGACCAGGTGAAAGAGATCGAAAAGTACATTTCCCGAATGCCCGGCTAGGAGTCGGGACGCTCAAAGCGGCCTGAATCCTATGCAGCCCAAATGCAAAGCGGCCTGAATCCTACTATCTATTCAGTATATTCACAGTTACCCTGTTTACGCAAGATCCATTGCCACCCCGCAATGGATCTGCACCCTTTACAGAGAAACTGAGGAAAATCATATAATATATTTCCAAAGATGAGTAGTTTCATAGGGTGAAACAGAACTGGCAGAAATTACTGGTGGTTTGCCTGCTATGCATGCTCTTGGTTTGGCTGCTGGTTATCATAATAAGAGCCCTCTAAACATTTAAATAAAACAAGTATGAAAAAAAACATGGGTAACACCGATCGCATTATCCGCGTAATAGCGGCTATCATTTTTTCGGTACTGTATTTTACCGGTACCGTAACCGGTACGGTTGGACTGGCATTAGTGATCCTGGGGGCCGTTTTCCTCGCCACTTCTTTTATCAGTTTCTGCCCCTTGTATACACTGGTAGGCATTAATACCTGCGAGAAAAAAGCTTGATTAAGTACAGGTAAGCAGAAGGGGGCGGCCCCCCGCGCCCCGCTTACTTGTCTTTTTATTGTATGTATTTATTATGCCGTTAGTCGCAAATCAAAACTCCCGACTCACCACTGACGACTCACGATTCACGCCCTCACTGCAACGCCTGGTACACCGCTACCTTAAACTTTTCTGCTATCTCCCCATGTGTGAAGGGATATTGCTGTAACACAAACTGCGCCACTATTTTTTCTTTGGGATCTATCCAGTACGATGAGGCAAACATGCCTCCCCAGCTGAATGTACCGGGCGATAACACTGTTTTGGCAGCAACACGTTCTGTTACAATATCAAAACCCAGCCCAAAGCCCGACTGCCTTAATTCTCCTGTCTGGTTCTGTATCATCATGTCAATACTATGCCGGCTCAGTAAACGTTTGCCATTATACTCGCCCTTATTAAGTAATAGCTGCATAAACACGGCATAATCGTAAGCCGTAGAAACCAGTCCGCCGCCACCGGAATAAAAACTGCCATCGCTGAATATGGGATAGTCGCGGTAAAAACTGCCGTTCACGGTAATCATCTCCGGTGTATTGACTGCTTTTTTCCGGTTATCTTCGGAATGTAACATGGCCAAACGACTGTGTTTTTCTGCAGGCAGGTAGAAATAGGTATCCTTCATCCCCAATGGATCAAAAATGCGCTGGCGGAAAAAAGCGTCCAGGCTCAGGCCACTAACCACTTCTATCAGGTAACCCAATACATCGGTGTTCAATCCATAGGTCCATTTTTCGCCGGGCTGGTGTACCAGTGGCAGACCGGCCAGTTTCAGGATATTATCACCCAGCTTGCCTCCTTTTAATCCAATACCGCCCACTACACCTGCTTTGGCATAAATAGCATTCATGGTTTCGCTGCCGATCTGCGCATAACCGATACCCGAAGTATGTGTTAACAGCTCGCGGATACTGATCTCCTTTTTGGCAGGAACTGTAGTATAGGTTGTATCGGCTTTATTGAATTTATCAAGTACCACCGGTTTGCGGAAGGCAGGAATGTATTTGGAGATGGGCTCGTCCAGCAGGATCTTTCCCTCTTCATACAACATCATTACTCCCACACTGGTAATGGCTTTGGTTTGCGAAGCAATACGCCAGATCGCATCTTTCTGCAGGGTTTTGTTCTTCTCCCTGTCGTCGTATCCCAATGCTTTATGGTATACAATATTGCCATCTTTGGCCACCAGGGCAATGGCGCCCGCTATCCAGTTACTGTCTATATACTGCTGAATCAGGGCATCCACCCGTTTCAGGCGCTCAGCCGAAAAACGATTATTCTCCGGCAACCCGTTTTTCAGCACAGGCTGTTGTGCCCATGCAGGGCTGGCGGCTATACATAATAAGATAAGGAATACGGCAAACTGTTTTTTCATGTGGTTTGATTGAGTTAGTAAGTTCATAAACAAATCAGAGAAAACAAAAAGAATCGGGGGACGTGAGTCGTCAGTCGTCAGTCGTGAGTGGTCAGTGGTGAATAGGCAATGGTCAATCCTGTGCTTTATACTCACGACTGACGATTGACGACTCACGATTCACCACCCTCTCCACCACTTCCGGAAAATGCCGGTGCTCCAGTACATGGATCTTTTCGGCCAGTTTTTCGGGGGTGTCGCCGGGTTCGATGGGGCAGGTGGCCTGGAATATGGGGGCGCCCTCGTCGAAATGCTCGTTTACATAATGGATGGTGATGCCGCTTTCTTTCTCGCCTGCGGCGATCACAGCTTCATGTACATGCATGCCGTACATGCCTTTGCCACCGTATTTGGGAAGAAGGGCAGGATGGATATTGATGATTTTATTGGGATAGGCAGCTACCAACGCATCCGGCACTTTCCAGAGAAAACCGGCCAGCACCACAAAACCGATCTCCCGGCTTCTCAGCTCAGGCAGGTAGGCATCTCCCCTGAAAAAACGCTCTTTTTCTATCAGCAGGGTAGGGATCTGGTTGGCGGCGGCTATACCAAGCACTCCTGCCCCCGGTTTATTACAAACAATCAGTGACACTTTAATAGAACTATGATTTTTCAGGTGGGCAATGATCTTTTCGGCATTAGAACCCGCACCGGAGGCGAAAATGGCAATGTGGGTGAGTTGGGAGTTAGGAGTCTGGAGTTTGGAGTTTGGAGTTTGGAGTTTGGAGTTGGGAGTTGAGTCGTTAACTCCAGACTCCAGACTCCAGACTCCTAACTTATTCAACAGTTTCTTCTCGTATTTCCAGAAAAAAGCCCACTGCCCCAGCAGAAAACCGTAGGTGAGCAGGATGGCCTGGTAACCGAATACCAGCATACCCACGCGCAACAGTACTTTCCATACCCAGAATGTGCTTTCATCCATGCCCAGCCAGCTGGTGATATAGCGGGTAAGGGCCGCGGTGGTGGTACCTGTAAGGCCAAAAACAATGAAAAGGATCCAGAATTGACGGGTGCTTACCCCCCATTTGTCCTGCAGGCGTTTAAACATGGGCCAAAATTGGGATAAAAATCTGACTAATCTTTTGCTCTTTGTCAAATAACTTCGCTCAATCAATATCGTTCCAATTCCATGACAGGTTTTGAAACAATATGGTGAGAATCGGCTGAAACTCAAGCCAGACAAGGATAAAAAAATTTTCAGGCCTTGGAGTTTTTGTCAGCTTCCTGTCATATTTTTGCAGCCGTTCACGGATATTTTTCCACACCAAGAACCACAGTTTGTGAATATGATATCTTTTAGACGTTTCGCCAAAACCTTCGTCACCGGA
>SCVK01000088.1 GCA_004297075.1 Chitinophagaceae bacterium | reverse complement strand
CCCCTCTGGAAATAACAGCCAATACTACTACTGCCAATACCAGGTTTACCGGTTTGCCGGGATGACCTTTTTGGAGCCGGTAGAAGAAAAGAATATTACAAACATGCGTTCCGATAAAAGCCAGCATCCCCGATAGAAAAAAGATTTCGCCGGAGCGGGTCAGCAACAGATCGCCCATAAATGAGCAGAATAGTCCCATATATACCACCACACTGGTTTTACCGGGCTCTGCGGCAAGGTAAAGAATCAGTATGGGTAACAATAAAAGTTTAGTTATCAGTCTGAGGGTGCTCATTTCCAGATAGATACATGCAATATGCAAAATCAGAACCACCAGGAATAGCGGCAGGCCGTATTTCTTGATCAGCAACATAGTTTACGTTTTCAGGGTAAGCATACAGAGACGTTCTATCAAACGTATTTACTGGCTGATTTATTACCCTCCAACATTATAATACCGGAAGGATTACTTTTGCCGCATGTTGAGTCCGGAAAATGAAGCGTTTCTGCGCTGGTGGAGCGAGCATGGCGAAAAGGAGAAAACCAGCCTCCGTCCTTTTCTGGTGGGCTTATCCATCGGTTTTTCTATTGGTGTGGGGGTGATCCTGCTCATGGAAAGCGGTTGGTATACCCGGGCCAATATGGAAGCCAATTCACGCTTAAGTTCAGTTGTTTTTGTGCTGGCTATTATGATCCTCTCGGTTTTCATGGCTTTTGTTTACCGGAAATTCAGGTGGGAAATGCAGGAACAGCGTTACCAGGAGTTATTAATTCTAAAAAATAAAGCCGAAAAAGAGGCGCAGAAGCAGCCTTAAGGCCTGAAATCAAGTCTATTAAAAAAAATGTGCATGAAAAAAATTGTTCTCTCTGTTCTGGTTCTTTCTTTGGTGTTGATGACTTATTCCTGTGGTAAAAATGATACCAGTGGCTGCCAGCCGGCCACCATCGCTTCTGAAAAAGCGCAAATGGTGGCGTATTGTACCGCCAACAATATCAATTATAGTGAACATAGCAGTGGATTGTTATACGAGATAGTTAGTCCGGGCAGTGGTCTTGCCCCCATCAGCACTTCTGTGGTTGCGGTGGTATATACCGGTAAATTATTGAATGGCACCACTTTCGATGCAACTGCCAACCCGATTTCCCTTTCGCTCCAGAATGTGATCGATGGCTGGAAAATCGGGATCCCCCTGATCAAAAAGGGTGGCCGCATCAAACTGATCATCCCTTCTGCACTGGCGTATAGCTGTACAGGGTCCGGTAATGCCATCCCAGCCAACGCCCCTTTGTTTTTTGATGTGACACTGCAAGACGTTAGATAAAGCTCATCCGCATACCAAAAAAAAGCCGGTAGTCCGCTACCGGCTTTTTTTTGTGAAAAACCAATCTCAGCAACGGATAGTATATTTCATTACCATTCCCCTATCTTTGCCGCTCTAAAAAAATTTGTAAACCGTTACTAATATGCAACTGAAAGGTTTAGTGCGATTTTTTGCGATTGCCTTGATACTCATCTGTCTGTATCAATTGTCAT
>SCVK01000002.1 GCA_004297075.1 Chitinophagaceae bacterium | reverse complement strand
AAACCTCATTATTTACCAAACGATTACTTATGAAAAAGATCGGCATACTTTTCGGCCAGGAAAGAAGTTTTCCCATGGCTTTTGTGGAGAGGATCAACAGCAAGAATATTCCCGGTATTGTTGCCGAACCTGTGCGTATAGACAAAGTGATGCAGGGCGAACCCAGCGGTTATGCCGTAATTGTTGACAGGATCAGCCAGGATATCCCTTTTTACCGGGCTTATCTGAAAAATGCGGCGCTTTGCGGTACGGCCGTCATCAACAATCCCTTCTGGTGGAGCGCGGATGAAAAATTTTTCAATAACTGCCTGGCTACCAAAATAAATGTTCCCGTTCCCAAAACGGTGATCCTTCCTTCGCGTGACCTTCCGCCGGATACTTCAGACCAGTCATTCAGCAACCTGGCCTACCCGCTGGATTGGGAAGGTATTTTTAAATATGTAGGTTTCCCTGCGTACATGAAACCTTTTGCCGGTGGCGGATGGAAAAACGTGTACAAACTCACTGATATGGATGATTTCTTTGAGAAACACAGCGAAACCCAGCAACTGGTGATGCTGCTGCAGGAAGAGATCATTTTTGAGGAATATTACCGTTGTTACTGTATTGGTGGCAAACATGTACGTATCATGTCTTATGAGCCCCGCAACCCGCACCACCTGCGCTATGTGGCGGATTTCAAACCTTCGGCAGAGAAGCTGAAAGAGATGACGGATATCGTGCTGCGCATCAACCAATACCTCGGTTATGATTTCAACACCGTTGAACTGGCCCTGCGGGATGGCGTTCCCTATGCCATCGATTTCTGTAACCCGGCACCGGATGCGGATATCAAAAGCGTAGGACAGGAAAATTTTGACTGGGTAGTAGAAACCGCCGCCAATTTTGCGATAGAAAAAGCACAGGCACAGAAAGACGGTGCAGACAACCTTACCTGGGGGGAATATCTGAAAAAAGGTACTGCCGGGAAGAAATTATATTAGTGAAGCGTGAATCGTGAGTGGTGAGTAGTGAGTGAGGCTTTTATTCATCATTGACAATTGACCACTCACGATTCACATCTCACGACAACATCCACGCTAAAGAAAGCTACTGCTATGGGAAATCTGAATTTCAAACATTTTACACTGGGCGTAGAAGAAGAGTACATGGTGCTGGACCCGCATACGCGGGAGTTGAAGAGTCATGAACAGCGGATCGTGCAGGAAGGTCAGAAGGTACTGAAAGACAAAGTAAAGGCCGAAATGCACCAGGCGGTGGTAGAAGTAGGTACCGATATCTGTGCCAATATAGAAGAAGCCTTTAAAGATGTGGCCTCGCTGCGCGGCAATATTGCACAGATTGCCGGCGACCTGGGTTACTGGATCGGTGCGGCAGGAACCCATCCCTTCAGTCATTGGGAAACCCAACTCATCACCGATCATGTGCGCTATAATGAAATTGTAAATGAACTGCAGGAAGCGGCCAGAAGTAACCTGATTTTTGGTCTGCATGTACATGTGGGCATGGAAGACCGCAGAATGGCCATTCATATCGCCAATACGGCCCGTTATTTTCTTCCGCATGTGTATGCCCTCAGTACCAACTCACCCTTCTGGGAAGGGCGGGAAACGGGTTATAAATCTTTCCGCACCAAAGTATTCGATAAGTTCCCGAGAACCGGCATCCCGGATTATTTTGAGAATATTGAAGCGTATGAGAATTATGTGAACCTGCTAATCAAAACAAATTGCATTGATAATGCCAAGAAGATCTGGTGGGACCTGCGGGTACACCCCTTCTTCAATACCGTTGAGTTCCGCATCTGTGATGTGCCGATGACCATTAATGAAACCATCACCATTGCGGCTTTGTTCCAGGCCATCTGTGCCAAGATCTATAAACTGCGGGGGCAGAACCTGAACTTTATGATCTACCAGCGTTCCCTCATCAACGAGAATAAATGGCGGGCGAGTCGTTACGGCATTGATGGCACCCTGATCGATTTTGGCAAGGAAACGGAAGTGAATACCAGAGCACTGATTTATGAGCTGCTGGACTTTGTGGATGATGTGGTAGATGAGTTGGGCAGCCGGCATGTGATTGACTATGTGGCCCGGATTTTTGAGACAGGAACAGGTGCCGACAGGCAATTGGCTGTATTTCGCGAAACCGGCAGCCTGGTAAATGTGGTGGATTATATCCACGATTCTTTTCTAAAAGTTTGATTATCATACTATTACTAAAAATCCCGCAGCTTATAGTTGTGGGATTTTTAGTATATAAACCCGGTAAAATCTCTTACAATCAAAGCAACGAAGTAACTTGCCGCTGTATCTACTCATTACCAAACTATACAAAACACTCCCCAGGTGACCGACGAATACGAACTGATAAAGGGTTGCATCCGGAACGATGCCCGGTGCCAGCGTTTGCTGTTTGACCGGTATGCCGGTAAGATGATGAGCGTATGTTTACGTTATGCCAAAGATTCGATGGAAGCCGAGGATATGATCCAGGATGCTTTTATCAAAGTATTCCAGTATATCGGCCAGTTCAAATTTGAAGGTGCTTTTGAGGGATGGATCAGGCGTATTGTAGTGAATACCGCTATCCGCCACCTGGAAAAGAAAAAACTGCAGTTCAAAGATATCGACGATAACAGCCAGAACGCCCCATCTATTGATGCCCAGGCTTATTCGCAGCTGGGAGAAGCAGACCTGATGAGACTGATCAGCCAGTTACCGGATGGCTACCGCCTCGTATTTAACCTGAATGCGATTGAAGGCTATAGTCATGAGGAGATCGCCGAAATGCTGCATATTCAACCCGGCACCAGCCGCAGCCAGTTAGTGAAGGCGCGGAAGATGCTGCAATACCAAATCTTACAATTACAAAAAGTTGCTGTATAGGATGAACGATACCCAATTTGATGACTTCTTCAACGACAAATTCAAAGACCACGCTGTGCCCGTGCC
>SCVK01000479.1 GCA_004297075.1 Chitinophagaceae bacterium | reverse complement strand
CGCCAGCGCGGCCTTGGTCCGGCCCTTCTCTTCCCACACGCGGTCCACCAGACCCTTGACCGCGTCGGCGATTTCGACGGCCTCGGTGGCGCCCCGGACGTCGATGTGCGGGGCGTCGCCTTCCGGATCGATGTCGCGCGTCTGCTGCGCCAGCCGTTTGAGCGGACGTACCGCGAACGCGGCCAGCGCCCAGCCCGCGACGGCGGCCGCACCAATGGCGAACGCGCACAACGCGATCACCCGGCGATGCAGGTTGTTGGTGTCGACGATCGTGGCGTCATACGTGGCGCCGACCGCCACCAGCATCGGGTCCGGCATGTGGATCTGCACCGTGCGCACCCGGTAGCGGATGCCGTTGACGTCGGTGTCGGCGTAGCCGACCGGTAGCTCGGGCAGCACGACATTCGAGTTCGAGCTGACCTGGCCGTTCCGGCGTGCCGTGATGACGACGTTCTCGTCGTGCGGTGGCCGCGGAATCTCGTCGAGCCCGCGCGGCAGGAACGGGATCGCGAAGCCGGCGGCCTCGTCGAGGCGGCGGTCCAGGCGTTCCTTGCGGTCGTTGGTGATGCCGATCCACACGATGGTGCCGACGATCCCGACCACGATGGCCGCGGCGATACCGGTGGCGAACGCGACGCGGGACTGCAGCGATGGAGTGCGGCGGAAGACCCGGGCCAGCGTGTTCACCGTCTGCTGCCTATTGCTGCCTGAGCACGAACCCCACGCCGCGGACCGTGTGCAACAGTCGCGGCGCCCCATTGGCCTCCAGCTTGCGGCGCAGGTAGCCGATGAACACGTCGACGACGTTGGTATCGGCGGCGAAGTCGTAGCCCCACACCAGCTCCAGCAGCTGGGCGCGGGACAGCACGGCGGTCTTGTGCTCGGCCAGCACGGCCAGCAGGTCGAACTCGCGCTTGGTCAGGTCGACATCGGCGCCGTTGACGCGGGCCCGCCGGCCGGGGATGTCGACTTCGAGCGGCCCGACCGAGATGGTCTCGGACGAGAACGTGGCCGTCGCGCCGCGCCGGCGCAACAGCGCCTTCACGCGGGCAACCAACTCGGCGAGCACGAACGGCTTCACGAGGTAGTCGTCGGCGCCGGCTTCCAGCCCGGCGACGCGGTCGTCGACCGAGCTGCGGGCCGACAGCACGCACACGGGCACGTCGTTGTCCATGGCGCGCAGTGCGG
>SCVK01000087.1 GCA_004297075.1 Chitinophagaceae bacterium | reverse complement strand
CTCTGACGCTTTCCTTCCTCCATATTCTAACATTTGATTGACTGCAAAATTAGTTACTTTGCTGCGTTTTAAAGGTTTTACATTTTATGAAGCGATTTGCCCGCATACTTTTTTACCTGAAGAGCCAGAAACGGAATATAGCGCTCTATGTGCTGTTCAATCTTCTCTCTATCGTATTCTCGCTGGTATCGCTGGCCATGCTGGCCCCCTTTCTGCAAATGCTGTTCGGCAAGGAAAAATTCATCCAGAATGCCCCGGAACTCAGTTTTTCGGCCGCCGGTGTGCTGGATTACCTCAAATATATCATTGGCAGACTGATCCAGGACCATGGAGAGATCTATGCCCTGGGGGCAATCTGTGTCATCATTATCATCTCCATTTTTTTCAAAAACCTGTTCACCTACCTCTCTTTCCGGGTATTGGCTCCCATGCGGAACTATGTAATGACAAAACTCCGCTCCGACCTCTATGCCAAGATCCTGGAACTGCCCATCGGTTTTTTTACCGAACAACGCAAGGGCGATATCATCAGCCGCATGAGCAATGATGCCAATGAAGTGGAATGGAGCGTGATGAGTACCCTCGAAGGATTGATCCGCGATCCATTGAATATCCTCATCATCCTTGCCTCGCTGGTGTATCTGAGTCCGGCTTTGTCTTTGTTCCTGCTGGTACTGCTTCCCCTGACGGGTTTCATCATTGGCCGGGTGAGCCGTTCATTGAAAAAACAATCCACCGCATCACAGGAACAACTGGGCACACTGATGTCGATCCTGGATGAAACACTGGGTGGTTTACGGGTAATCAAAGCCTTTAATGCAGAGAAGATCCTGCGTAATAAATTCTTCCATACCAATGATACGCTGAACCATATCCGCAACAGGATGAATTTCCGCCGCGACCTGGCCTCGCCCATGTCTGAGTTTATGGGGGTGCTGGTATTGAGCTGTATTCTGTGGTTTGGTGGCAAGCTGGTGCTGAGTAACCAGGTGGGATTGAGTCCGGATAGTTTCATCACTTATATCGTGTTCTTTACACAGATCATTAATCCGGCCAAATCCTTGTCCACTGCGTTTTACAATGCGCAGCGAGGCAGTGCCGCCATTCAGCGTATTGAAGAGATACTGCAGGCACCATTGACCGTTACAGACAAACCCGATGCCACTGCCATCCCTTCTTTCAATAAGAGCATAGAATTCAAGAACGTATCTTTTGCCTACGAGGATAAAGTGATCCTGAAAAACATCAACCTCGTTATTGAAAAAGGGAAAACCGTAGCGCTGGTAGGCTCTTCGGGCGCCGGTAAAAGTTCGCTGGCCGATCTGGTTCCGCGTTTTCATGATGTAACCGAAGGTGAACTGCTGATCGATGGCGTGAACATCAAAAACTACACGTTACATTCTGTGCGAAGCCTGATGGGTATTGTAACACAGGAGCCCATCCTCTTCAATGATACCATCGCCAATAATATTGCGTTGGGGGTTGATAATGTTACCAGGGAACAGATAGAACATGCGGCAACCGTAGCCAATGCCCTGTATTTTATCCGCCATAAAGAAGACAGTTTTGATGCCAATATCGGCGACAGGGGCAGTAAGTTAAGTGGTGGCGAAAGACAGCGCCTCACCATTGCCCGTGCCGTGCTAAAGAACCCGCCGATCCTGATCCTGGATGAAGCCACATCGTCGCTTGATACAGAAAGTGAGCGCCTCGTACAGGATGCTATCAATAACATGATGCAGAACCGCACATCCCTCGTCATCGCCCATCGCCTTTCTACCATCCGTCACGCGGATGAGATCATCGTATTACAAAAAGGCGAGATCGTAGAACGCGGCAACCACGACCAGCTGCTGGCACATAATGGGATTTACAGGAAATTGGTGGATATGCAGGAGGTGAAATGAACAGACGAACAGACGAACAGATGAACAAGGAACAGATGAACGGAGGAAGGAAGTAGTTGTGTAAGGTTCAGTTATGTTTTACGTTCTAAGTTCTTTGTTCTGGGTTAAATGATATACGGCCTTACTTCGTCTGTTCCTTGTTCATCTGTTCATCTGTTCTTCTGTTTTCCTCTCGATATTCGACATTAAAAAAGGCCCCCGAATCATCAGAGGCCTCTTTCTATCTAATTTTCTGTATCTCTTATTGCTGCTCCGGTGCTGGTTTTACCAGTCCCAGTTTCGCTTCCAGGCTAAGGGTAGCATGGGGTACGGCACGTAAGCGGGCTTTATCGATCAGTTTACCGGTTACACGGCAGATCCCGTAGGTTTTGTTCTCGATCCGCATCATCGCTTTTTCGAGGTGATCGATATAAGTGATCTGGCGACTGGCCATCTGGCTCAGCTGCTCTCTCTCCATGCTCATACTGCCATCTTCCATGGTCATGTAACGGGCATCATCATTATCACCACCCATTTCATCCTTGCGGGTGATCAGGCCCTGTAAGTAAGCCAGTTCTTTTTTAGCTGCTTCCAGTTTTTTGCTGATCAGTTCCCTGAACTCGTTCAGGTCGCTGTCGCTGTATTTTACCAAAGGATCTCCGCTGGTTCTGGCTGCATCTGTTCTTTTTTCTAATTGGGTATATCCGGGCTGGTAAGGAACACTCGTCTTCGTGTTGATCTTAGGAACTTTTACGTCTTTGATAGGCTCTGGTTGTTTTTTTACAGGTTTCACGGGTGGAGCCGGTGGGGCTTTCACTTCTACTTTGGGTTTAACGGGTGCCGGTGCTGGTTTAGGAGCTACAGGCGCCACCGCTTTGGGAGCCGGTTTAGCAGGTGCCGGAGCCGGTTTTTTGGCCGGGGCAGGTGCTGGTTTAGCGGCTACTTTGGCAGCTGGTTTAGGAGCAGGTTTAACTGCTACCTTGGGAGCCGCTTTGGCCGGTGCCGCTTTTTTAGCGGGAGCCACTACTTTTTTGGGTGCTGGTTTAGGAGCAGGCTTGGGAGCCGCTTTCTTTGCCGGAACTGCTTTTTTAGGCGCAGGCTTAGGGGCCGCTTTCTTGGCCGGAACCGCTTTTTTGGCGGGTTTAGGCGCAGGTTTGGGAGCCGCTTTTTTAGCCGGTGCCGCTTTCTTAGGAGCAGGCTTGGGAGCCACTTTTTTGGCTGGTGCCGCCTTCTTTGGAGCAGGTTTCTTAGTTGGCATACAATTTTATCCTTTTTTGTTTACAACCACTTTTAACAGCTCGTCATTGATCTCAACCTCGGTCCCGCCGCTAATTTCGGGCGACCAATCAATGCTATCTGCCAAAATTTCGCGGCAAATATAGTCGTTATATTTAATTAATGACGGCTTGAGAACCGTGGTTTCAAGCACGGTCACGAATATACGGTCTGTGAGGTCAAAACCGCTTTCTTTTCTGATATTTTGCACCCGGTTCACGAATTCCCTGGCATCACCTTCCTGCTTCAGTTCATCGGTGAGGGTAATATCCAGTGCCACAGTAAGGCTGCCCTTGCTGGCCACACTCCAGCCCGGTATGTCTTCGGCCACAATGTCCACATCCGATAATTCAATCACAACAGACTCATTATCAATCTGTAATGTAAATGTGCCCTCTTTTTCAATAGTGGCAATGTCCAGCTGACTGAAATGGCTGATGGCGGCACTGACAGCTTTCATTTTAGCGCCCATGCGGGTACCCAGGGCTTTGAAATTGGCTTTGATCTTTTTGCTGATCACCCCTTCCGTTTCGGTGATATACTGCATTTCTTTCACATTCACTTCCGCTTTGATCAGGTCCTCGATCTTTTCGAGCTGGGTTTTCATACCGGCATCCAATACCGGGATCATCACTTTCTGCAGCGGCTGGCGAACCTTGATATTCACTTTTTTCCGTAGCGAGAGCACCAGCGAGCACACATCCTGCGCCAGCTGCATCCTTTCTTCAAGCGAAACATCGATCACTGCTTCATTGGCCACCGGGAAATCGGCATGATGCACGGAACTTACCTGGAACTTACCGGTTACCGCATTCAGGTTGCGGAATACCGCATCGCTGAAGAACGGAGAGATGGGCGCCATCAGGCGAACAATGGTTTCGAGGCATTCGTACAGGGTCTGGTAAGCACTGATCTTATCCTGCTCATATTCGCCCTTCCAGAACCGGCGGCGGCAGAGACGCACATACCAGTTGCTGAGGTGCTCATCTACAAATTCTTCAATGGCGCGACCAGCCAGCGTAGGCTCATACTCATCCATCGAACGGGTTACCTGCTTCACCAGGGTGTTCAGGGAAGAAAGGATCCAGCGATCGATCTCAGGACGTTCCGCCAACGGAACCGGTGCCTGTTCAAAGGCAAACCCATCTACATTGGCATAGAGTGCAAAGAACTGGTAGGTATTGTATAAGGTTCCGAAGAATTTACGTTGTACTTCCTGTATCCCTGCCAGGTCGAATTTCAGATTGTCCCAGGGCGAGGCATTGGTGATGAGGTACCAGCGGGTAGCATCGGCCCCGTATTTTTCGATGGTTTCAAAAGGATTCACCACGTTACCGAGGCGTTTACTCATTTTGTTGCCATCTTTATCGAGTACCAGTCCGTTACTAACTACCGCTTTATAAGCCACACTGTCGAACAGCATTACGCCCAGCGCATGCAGGGTATAAAACCAGCCGCGGGTCTGGTCTACTCCTTCAGCAATAAAATCTGCCGGAAAAACCTGCCCTTTATCAATATAATCTTTGTTCTCAAAAGGATAATGCCATTGCGCATAAGGCATGGCACCGCTGTCGAACCATACGTCGATCAGATCGGCTACCCGTTTCATGGGTTTGCCCGATGCACTTACGAGGATGATATCATCCACAAAGGGTTTATGCAGATCAAGAATTCCCTCGTGTAAATAATTTTTATTGACATCTCCGCCCAATATCTCATTCGCTTTGCGGATGCCCTCGTTCAGTTCTTCGATGGAGCCGATACAAACTTCTTCTTCACCGTCTTCTGTTCTCCATACCGGTAAAGGCGTTCCCCAGTAGCGGCTGCGGCTGAGATTCCAGTCTACCATATTCTCTAACCAGTTCCCAAAACGGCCCTCACCGGTAGAGCGTGGTTTCCAGTTGATGGTCTTATTCAGTTCTACCATCCGGTCTTTTACCGCCGTGGTTTTAATGAACCAGGCATCCAGCGGATAATAAAGAATGGGTTTATCTGTTCTCCAGCAATGCGGATAACTGTGTTCGTATTTTTCTACTTTGAAAGCACGGTTCTCTTTCTTCAGTTTTACGCTGATGTCAACGTTCACATCTACGTAGTCTTTCTCGTCTTTGTAATTTTTTACATAGCGGTTACTGAATTCGCCCAGGCCATCTACAAACTTACCTTGCTTGTCTACCATGGTCAGGATCCCGATATTGTATTTCTTACCCACGCGGTAGTCATCTGCACCAAAAGCCGGTGCGGTATGTACGATACCGGTACCATCTTCGGTGGTAACAAAATCGCCTACAATTACACGGAAGGGTTGTGCATCAGGTGTGATCTCTTTGATCGCTTTCAGCGAGTTGGCTTCGTAGGGTAACAGCTGCTCATATTCGCAGTTCTCGATCTGGGAACCTTTGAACTCAGTCAGAATTTTCCAGGGCAGCAGTTTTGCTTTTTCGTTGTAGCCGGCAAAATCCCCATTCTCTCCCTCCGGTTTGAAATACTTACCCAGCAAAGCTTTGGCCAGTATCACATTTACGGGAAGATGGGTATATGGATTGAATGTATTAACCAATACATAATCGATATTCGGACCTACTGTTAAACCCAGGTTAGAAGGCAGTGTCCACGGGGTGGTGGTCCATGCTAAAAAGAAAATTTCGTCATTCGATATTCCTTGTTCGATATTCGATATTGCCTTAAAAAGAAATTCGCTCTTCTCATTGCTGATGGCTTTGAACATGGCCACCGCACTGGTATCTTTCACATCCTTGTACGTACCGGGTTGGTTCAGTTCATGCGAGCTTAAGCCAGTACCCGCGGCAGGTGAATAAGGCTGGATACTTACACTTTCGTAGAGGAATCCTTTTTTATAGAGTTCACTCAGGATCCACCAGAGTGTTTCAATGTATTTGTTATCGTACGTGATGTAGGGATCGTTCAGATCTACCCAGTAGCCCATTTTCATGGTCAGTTCATCCCATTTGCCTTTGTACCGAAGCACGGCTTCGCGGCATTTCTGGTTATACTCTTCTACGGATATTTTTTTACCGATATCTTCTTTGGTGATACCGAGCTCTTTCTCTACGCCCAGCTCAATCGGCAAACCATGGGTGTCCCAGCCACCTTTGCGTTTTACCTGAAAACCCTGCATGGTTTTATAGCGGCAAACCATATCCTTCAGCGTACGGGAAATAACGTGGTGAATACCGGGCATCCCGTTAGCGCTGGGAGGCCCTTCGTAAAAAACGAACGGGGTCTTACCCTCGCGCAGCGAAACACTTTGCTCAAATGCCTGTCCATCCTTCCATTTGGCCAGGATCTCCTGTTCTATGGCCGGGAGGTTCAATCCGGAAAATTCTGGGTATTTAACACTCATATCCTGAAAATCGCTTGAAAAGTCCTACCCACCGGGTAAAAGGCGGGTTTTAAAGGGTGCAAAGGTAAGAAATATAAGGACGTGAATCGTGAGTCGTCAGGAGGAATCGTGAGTGGTCAGTAGTCAGTAGGAAGTTCTCTTTCAATTACTCACTACTGACTACTGACCACTCACGACTACCTGTCTCTCAACGCTTTATACATACGAATGGCGCTCATCAGCAGGCCGATGAACAGGACCAGCCCCACCACGCCCCATACCAGGCTGATACTCTGCTTAACCACTACCAGCATCACAATGGCGATCAGGAGTACGGTGGCACCTTCGTTCCAGATACGGAGTTGCTGGGAACTGTATTTGTAAATGCCTTTGACCTCCTGTTGCAGGATTAGCTGGAGTGTCCAGTGGTAGGCATAGAGCAGCACCACAAATGCCAGTTTGATCAGCAGCCAGCGGCCTTCGGGGGCAAAGAGCTGCAGGTACCAGTTACCATTGATCAGCACCCAGGTACCGAAAATAAGGGTCAGGATGGCCGAGGGCCAGGTAATGCCGTACCAGAGCCGTTTCATCATGATGGTAAACTGATCCCGCAGGGCTTTTTTTTCTGCCTCGGGCTTTTCACCAGCTTCGGTTGCATAAATGAACAAACGGGGCAGGTAGAAGAGGCCGGCGAACCAGGTTACGATGAAAATAATGTGAAGGGCTTTGATATAGGAGTACATAGGGGGAAATTAAAAATTAAAAATTAAAAATTAAAAATTTCCCCGGAACAGATATCTTCAGTTCGGTGTTCGATGTTCGTCTGTTCCTCTGTTCCTTGCTCCTCTGTTCGTCTGTTCATCTGTTCATCTGTTCAAAATCATCTCCCTGCTTCCCGCTTTATAGTCTTTCATCCAGTTAGCCAATGTTGCTACCCACATCGGGTGGGTGTTTAAGCAGGGGATCATTTCGTAGGATTTGCCGCCGGCTTCCATAAAGGTTTCTTTTCCCCGTTCGGCAATCTCTTCCAGGGTTTCGAGACAATCGCTGATAAAAGCGGGACAGATAACGAGTAATTTTTTGATGCCCTCTTTGGGCAGTTGTTCCAGGCGGATATCTGTAAAAGGTTCCAGCCAGCCTTTGCCCAGTCTTGACTGGAAAGAAATGCTATATTTTTCTTTCGGCAACCCGAGTTTTTCTGCTACCAGCCGGGTGGTGGTAAACACCTGGTGGCGGTAACAGGTAGCATGGGCCGCCGTATTCACTTCGCAACAGTTAGCCACTTTCATACAGTTGCAGCCATTGCTGCCGCCGGTTTTGCGGAGATGGCGCTCGGGTATGCCATGGTAACTGAAAAGGATATGATCATGCTCTTTCTCCAGCCAGGGTTGCATACTGTTTGCGAGTGCGTTCAGGTAATTTGCTTCGCTATAAAAAGGTTTGATGAAAGAAATGCTGAACGGATAATTGCCTGCTTCATATTGTTCCTGCGCTTGTACCAGGGCTGTTTCATAACTGCTCATGGCATAGTGTGGATACAGGGGTACTATCAGAATTTCTTTCAGGTCGGGATTGTTCTGCAGCAGCTCATCATAGGCCTGTTTGGGCGATGGGGTACCATAACGCATGGCAATGGCTACCGGTTCTTCCACCTGCTGCTGCAGGGCCCGTTGTAATTCTTTGGTGAGTACAATCAAAGGAGAACCTTCGTTGGTCCAGATAGTGCGATAGGCTTCTGCCGATTTGGGTGCCCGGAAGGGAACAATGATGCCCCTTACCAGTAAAGCCCTGGCAATAAGCGGGATATCAATGACACGGCCATCCATTAAAAACTCATTCAGGTATTTTCTGACATCTTTTACAGAGGTAGAATCGGGCGAACCGAGGTTCATTAGCAGGATGGCTCTTTGGGCTGACTGTGGCATATCTTTATTGTATTGGCAAAGGTATAGTAACAATCTACATACGGGAAAGTTTTGCAAAACGATTGCCCGGTGGCCGCAAATATGCATGAACAAAGGGTTTGATGGGTTTGATTGGAATTGTCATGCAAAAACATGACAGAGAAATGACAATGGAATGACGAATCTCATGTTTTAGAAGAAACCATGGAAGATACCTTTGCGTAAGTAAAAGTGAATACCGAAAAAGAGCCGTTACATGCAGATCAATCATTTTTTCACAGCGGGGATCAACTACAAAAAGACAGATGCGGCTATCCGCGGTGAATTTGCGATTGGTGCAGCGCAATATGCTTCCCTGCTGGAAAAAGCGGCTGGGGCAGGTATAACAGAAATGTTCGTATTAAGCACCTGTAACCGCGCCGAGATTTATGGCGTAGCAGATAATGTAAATGTGCTGATAGACCTGCTCTGCAGCGAAACGGCCGGCAAGGCGGATACTTTCCGCCAGTTATGTTATACCAAACAGGGTAATGAAGCCATCCAGCATATTTTTGAAGTAGGCGCCGGCCTGGATTCACAGATCCTCGGCGATTATGAAATTGTGGGCCAGATGAAACTGGCGGTGAAGTTTGCGCGTGAGAGAGGATTTATCGGTGCTTTTATGGAGCGGTTGTTCAATACCGTATTACAATCGTCCAAAGCCATTAAAAACGGAACTGCGTTGAGTGGCGGTACCATTTCGGTATCATTTGCCGCCATCCAGTTTATCAGGCAGCAGTTACCAGATACAAAAGATAAAAAAATCGTTTTACTCGGTACCGGCAAAATCGGCCGTAATACCTGTAAGAACCTGATCGATTACCTCGATACGACACAGATCACACTTATCAACCGTACCGACGAAACGGCCCGTGAACTGGCGGCAGAACTCGGTATTCAATCCGCTCCCTTTACAAACATGTATGCAGCCGTAAACGAAGCTGATATTGTGATTGTTGCCACCAATGCCAACAAACCCATGCTTACCAAAGCGGATCTGCTGCACAGTGGTCCGAAAATACTGATCGACCTCTCTATCCCCAATAATATAGAGCCGGCAGCCGGTACATTACCGCAGATCATCCTCGCCAATGTGGATGATCTGTCGGTAATCAATGATCTTACCCTGCAGAAAAGAAAAGCAGAAGTACCCAGGGCACGCCAGATCATCCAGCAACACCGGCAGGAACTGGCAGAATGGTGGTTGCTGCGCAGTCATGTACCGGTATTAAAAGCCGTGAAACAGAAACTGCATGACATGCATTCCTGCAATATGTTCCTTGCTACTACCCAGATCAAAACCATTGACCGGTCGGCGATCCAGAAAGTAGTCAATACGGTGGCCGTAAAAATGCGTAGCCAACATCAGCCCGGATGTTATTATATTGAGGCTATCAATGATTTCATGACCATTAATTAATACATGACACAGCCCTTACGAATCGGCACACGCGATAGTCAGCTGGCAGTGTGGCAAGCCACATTGGTGCAACAGGAACTCCGCCAGAGAGGTGTAAACGCGGAACTGATATATATCAAGAGTGATGGGGATATTGACCTGGTTACACCACTGTATGAGTTAGGTGTACAGGGTATTTTTACCAAAACACTGGATGCGGCCTTATTGAGCAATCGTATTGATATAGCCGTACATTCCATGAAAGATGTACCTACGCAATTGGCAAAAGGATTACAGCAGGCAGCTGTACTGCCCAGGGCTTCCTACAAAGATATCCTGGTGTATAAAGGCGACAAAAATGCTTTATATGATACATTGGGTTTTGTGAATGGAAAATGGTTCACGGTAAATGAAAAGCATACCCTTACCACTCACCACTCACCACTCACCATTGCCACCAGCAGTGTTCGCCGCAAAGCGCAATGGCTGAACCGTTATCCGCATCATGTGCTGGATAACCTGCGCGGTAATGTAAATACCCGGCTTCGTAAACTGGAAGAGAGTGATTGGAACGGCGCCATTTTTGCCGGTGCGGGACTGGAGAGGATAGAACTGCGTCCGGAGAATTCAATAGATCTCGACTGGATGTTACCCGCCCCATCGCAGGGAGCGATCATGATTGCCTGCCGGGAGAATGATACTGCCAGTTTTAACGCAGTGTATCCGCTAAACGATGAGCATACGGCTATCTGTACCCGGATAGAAAAAGATTTTCTGCGCGTTTTAATGGGAGGTTGTACTACACCTATCAGTGCATTGGCTGTTATTACAAACGACAAACTGTTATTCAGAGGCAATATCCTTTCGCTGGATGGAAAAGAAAAAGCAGAAATAGAATCAGAACTACCGTTGTCAAAAGCTGAAGGCCTGGGAGAAAGATCTGCCCGAACCTTATTAGAGAATGGTGGTCAAAAAATCATTGAATCCATACGCAATGCCTGATAAAAGGATCCAGCTATTATCTACCCGGCCCATGACCGCTGCGCAACTGGACAATGCCCGTAAAAAAGGCATTGACATTACCGTGCAGTCATTCATAGAAACCAGCGCCCTGCAGGATGTAGCGGTACAGCAGGAAATAGAATGGGCTTCTGTACAGGAAACCGTTGTGGTGTTTACCAGTATGAACGCCGTGGTGGCCGTTACTGATATGCTGGATGGTCATGTGCCATCCTGGCGTATTTACTGCATGGGATATGCTACGCAGAAACTGGTAACCGAATATTTTGGTGAGGCCAGTATTGCCGGAACCGGCGCCAGTGCATTGGAACTGGCAGAAACCATTATCGAAGAAGAAGAACCTGATGAACTGATCTTTTTCTGCGGCAATATCAGAAGAGAGGAATTACCAGCCAAACTGAGCAAACAGGGCATTACGGTACACGAGATCTGTGTATATGAAACCCTTGCCACACCGCACAAAACAGACAAACCGTTTGATGGCATCCTGTTCTTTAGTCCGAGTGCCGCCGAAAGTTTTTTTTCAAACAATACCGTGCCGCCCGAAACGGTACTGTTTGCCATTGGACAAACCACCCGCGATACAGTGGCCCGGTTTACCAACAACAAGATCCTCGTAAGCAAAGAACCCGGGAAGGATGAGATGGTGGAGCAGGCAGTGAGGTATTTTTCGGGAGGCGTGAGGCGTGAATCGTGAGTGGTGAGTAGTGAAGCAGATCATTGAGGTGCAATAAAAAGAAGAACGACAATAATTAATCAATATAAAAAACAAAGAGAGCAATTGTAGTGTTTTACCATAAAACTCACTACTGACCACTCACCACTCACGATACTATGTTACAGAACGACCTCTTACTCAGAACCCTCCGTGGAGAAGCTACCGAAAGAACACCTGTTTGGATGATGCGCCAGGCGGGCCGTTACCTGCCGGAATATATGGTGCTGAGAGAAAAATACGGTTTCTTCGAAAGATGCCAGACACCTGAACTGGCTTGTGCCATCACTTTACAACCGGTGGATATTATAGGAGTGGATGCTGCCATTCTTTTCTCGGATATCCTGGTGGTGCCGCAGGCCATGGGGCTGGAAGTGCAACTGATCGAAAGCAAGGGACCGGTATTACCCGATCCTATTAAAAATAGTAATGACCTGAACCGTGTTCGTGTACCGGATGTGAATGAAACACTGGGGTATGTATTTGACGCCATCAAACTCATTAAACAGGAACTGAATGGCCGCGTGCCTTTGATTGGTTTTGCAGGAGCTCCCTGGACACTGCTTTGTTACATGGTGCAGGGCAAGGGTTCCAAAACCTTTGACGAAGCCAAAGCGTTCTGCTATACGCAACCCGAACTGGCACACCGGTTATTACAGATGATCACCGATACCACCATTGCCTATCTGAAAGAACAGGTGAAAGCCGGTGCAGATACAGTACAGCTTTTCGACAGCTGGGGCGGATTGCTGAGTCCGGGTGATTTTGAAAATCTTTCTTTACAGTATATGCGCCAGATCGTGGCGGCATTAAAAGACAGTGTACCTACGATTGTTTTTGCAAAAGGTGCCTGGCACAGTTTAGATGCCATGGCAGCCACCGGCGCGCAGGGTTTAGGAATTGACTGGTGCATCAAACCAGAGCTGGCAAGACAGTTTGCTGGAAATAATGTTACCCTGCAGGGTAATTTTGATCCGGCTAAATTATTATCGCCTATTCCCGTGATCAAAAAAGAAGTGACCGCTATGCTGGACGCGTTTGGCCCGGGACGACATATTGCCAATCTCGGTCATGGCATTTTACCCAATGTACCGGTTGATCATGCACGGGCTTTTGTAGATACCGTTAAAGAATACAGGCACAAACAATAATTACCGAGGATTCACGCACCTATATATGGACAGTATTAAAACACAATGGATCAGCCTTATTCACCAGTTACAGGATCAGATCTGTGCCGCACTGGAAGCCTGTGATGGCAAAGCGGTGTTTGTAGAAGACAAATGGGAAAGAGCTGAAGGTGGCGGTGGAAAAACAAGGGTGATCAGCCAGGGCAATGTGTTTGAGAAAGGAGGCGTAAATACATCGGTGGTTTTTGGAAAAGTAACAGACACCATGCGGGCTCAACTCAAGATCAACGGCGATCAATGGTTTGCCTGCGGGATGAGTATTGTGATACATCCGCTGAATCCGTTTGTGCCTACGGTACATTGCAACTACCGCATGTTCGAACTCTATGACGCAGACAACAACGTAATCGATCGCTGGTTTGGTGGCGGTACGGATCTGACGCCTTATTACCTGTTTGAAGAAGATGCCCGTCATTTTCACCAGACCTACAAAACCGTATGTGATGGTTTTGATCAAAGCTTCTATCCCCTCTTCAAACAGGAATGCGATGATTATTTTGTGAACCGGCACCGCAACAATGAACGACGTGGCATTGGCGGCATTTTTTATGACCACCA
>SCVK01000086.1 GCA_004297075.1 Chitinophagaceae bacterium | reverse complement strand
ATCTTCTGTAATCGTAACAGGGTTACCAGCTTTTCTTCAACAGAGAAATCTTTAACTGCGGCCATAACTAGTTTGTTGTTTGTATTTGTTGTTTGGAGTTTTTTATCCCGGCAGCAGGCTTTTGGGCATCGCCGGTTGTGTCACTCACTTCAGGGTTCAGAACCTTCCTCAACCCAGAAAGTAGTGAACCGGGTTGGTTTTTACTCCTGATTTGAGGACGGCAAAGGTAGGGAATTTCGCCTGTAAAAGCTCAATCAAAAGGTCGGTGGTAAATTGTTCGCTTTCCCAATGGCCGATATCGGCCAGCAGCAGCCGGTCGTTGGCATCAAAAAACTCATGGTATTTGATATCCGAAGTAACATATACATCGGCCCCGGCTGCCAGTGCTTTTCCGGTTAAAAAACTCCCCGAACCGCCACAAACGGCCACTTTTTTGATCTTTTTGCCCAATAATGGGCTGTGTCTGACCAATTTCAGCTCAAAAGAGGTCTGTAACATGTGCAGAAAACCGGTTTCGTCAAGCGCTTCGGGCAATTCGCCCAACAGCCCGCTTCCAACTAATTGATTATCATTTGATAATGATACCAGATCGTAGGCCACTTCTTCATACGGGTGGGCTTCCCAGAGGGCGTTTACCACGGCCATCTGCCGGTAGGCCGGCAGGATCACTTCTATTTTCAGTTCTTTTTCTTCGTGACGGCTGCCGGGTGTACCCACAAAAGGGGTGGTTTTTTCCGATCCTGTAAAAGTACCGGTTCCTTCCGCATTAAAGCTCACCTCACTGTATTCGCCGATATGGCCGGCCCCGGCGGCAAACAAGGCCTCCCTAACCTGGTTGGCCTGGGCATGGGGTACAAATGTGTACAGTTTCAGCAACTGGCCTGATTTAGGGGCCAGAATGCTCCTGTTTACCAATCCCAGTCGGTTGGCGATCTGGTCGTTAACCCCGTCCAGCACATTATCCAGATTGGTATGAATAGCGTAGATGGCGATCTCGTTCCTGATAGCCGCAATAACGGTACGTTCTACATAATTTTTGCCGTTCAGTTTTTTCAGCCCCCCGAAAATGATCGGGTGATGGGCCACCACCAGGTTACAGCCCCTTGCTTTGGCTTCCAGTATTACAGCTTCTGTAGCGTCGAGGGTGCAGAGAACACCCGTGCACTCCCAGGCCGGGTTGCCGGTTAGCAGGCCGGCATTATCATAAGTTTCCTGCAGGGAAAGAGGGGCTTTTTTTTCAAGTTCGCGGATGATGTTCTGGAGCTGCATGGCGGCTGGTTAAAAAGATGAAAGGTAGATGGGGTTAAAAATAATGCAAAAGCTTAAACACGAATCGGTAAACTTATTTTGAAGCCTATCTTTGAGACCATGATAGCCGGGAACTTTCTTTTTTACAATGGCAAAGTGAGTAAGGCGGGTAAACCGCTGATCTCGCCCGATAACCGGTCGTTCCGGTATGGGGATGGTTTTTTTGAGACCCTGAAACTGGTGAATGGAAAGATCATACTGGACGACTATCATTTTGAAAGATTGTTCTCTTCTTTGGAACTCTTACAGTTTCAGCAACCCACTTATTTTACGCCCGATTACCTGCGCGATTATACCAGGCTGCTGGCTAAGAAAAATTACCATCATAAGCAGGCAAGGGTGCGCATCACCATTTTCAGGGGTGAGGGTGGTTTGTATGATGTGGATAATCATTTTCCGCATCACCTCGTACAAACCTGGCAGTTGAATCCTGCTAATAATGCGTTGAACGAAAATGGACTGGTGATCGATATTTATCGTGATGCCAAAAAAAGTTGTGATCTGTTCTCACCGGTAAAAAGTAATAATTATCTCGGTTATGCCATGGGGGCCATGTGGGCCAAGAAACAGAAACTGAATGATGTCATTCTGCTAAATCCCTTTGGCCGGGTGGCAGATGCTACCATTGCCAATGTATTTGTGGTAAAAGATGGCATCGTAAAAACACCCGCTATATCAGAAGGTCCTGTGAACGGTGTTATGCGCCGCTACCTGCTGGAAATGATGCGCCAGGAAAATATTCCGGTAGAAGAAGGTCAACTGACACTCGAAGAAATGGAACAGGCTTCGGAACTCTTTCTTACCAACTCTGTATACGGCATCCGCTGGGTAAAACAGCTGGGCCAGAGTGGATATACACATCAATTAGCTTCTCTCTTGCATAAGAAATTTGTGGCGCCGTTGCTGGGGGTGGTTGGTTGATTGGTTTAATAGTTTATTGGTTTATTTGTTTACTGGTATAGCGAGCTGTACAGATTAAAAGCAATACCCCCGACATTACCAACAAACGAGTAAACCAATAAACTATTAAACCAATAAACCTTTCCCCCTCACAGTTGTTGTTACTCCCATGCAGTCTTCCGTTTCGATCATGTGGTTCCGCCGAGACCTGCGCTTAGCCGACAATGCAGCGCTTTATCATGCCCTTACAGCAGGAAAACCCGTTGTTCCGGTTTTTATTTTCGACAAAAAGATCCTTGACCAGCTGGATGATAAAGCGGATAAACGGGTGGCGTTTATTCACGCGGTGCTGGGTGAGATGCAGGCGGAGTTACAAAAAACGGGTAGCAGCCTGGAAGTATACTACGGTTATCCCGAACAGGTATTCCAACAACTGTTGCAGAAATATACGATCGCTGATGTATTCACCAACCATGATTACGAACCCTATGCACAGGAGCGGGATGCCATGATCGGGGAATTATTACGGGCGAAAAATGCCGGGTTTCATACCTGCAAAGACCAGGTCGTTTTCGAGAAAAGTGAAGTGACGAAAGATGATGGAAAACCGTACACCATATTTACCCCTTATTCCAATAAATGGAAAGCAAGACTGAGAGATGCTGATCTGGCATCTTTCCCCACCGAAAAATATTTTACCAATTTTCACCAACAGTCACCCTTGCCCATCCCGTCGCTGAAGCGTATGGGTTTTGAAGAAGTGGCTACCGGTTTTCCTTCAAAAGAGGTGGCGGATGAAGTGATTAAACATTATGCAGAACGGAGAAACTTTCCTTCGCTGGAGAACGGCACTTCTAAATTGGGTGTACATCTCCGTTTTGGTACCATCAGCATCCGGGCCCTGGCCCGCCGTGCCAAAGTTTTGAATGAAACCTACCTGAATGAACTGATCTGGCGCGATTTTTATCATATGATACTCTGGCATTTTCCGCAGGTAGGTAAAGGTAAAAGTTTTAAACCCGCTTACGATAAAATTGAGTGGCGCAATAACGAAACGGAGTTCCGGTTATGGTGCGAAGGAAAAACAGGTTATCCCATTGTAGATGCGGGCATGCGGGAACTGAATGCTACCGGTTTTATGCATAACCGGGTGCGCATGATCGTGGCTTCTTTTTTAGTGAAACACCTGCTGATCGACTGGCGCTGGGGCGAAGCGTATTTTGCACAGAAGCTGCTCGACTTTGACCTGGCGGCCAACAACGGCGGCTGGCAATGGGCCAGCAGCAGTGGTTGTGATGCGGCTCCGTATTTCAGGGTGTTCAATCCGGCTTTGCAGACAGAGAAATTTGATAAGGAATTGAAGTATATCAAAAAATGGGTGCCTGAGTTCCAGGAGTTCAGTTATCCCAAACCCATTGTACAGCATGAGCTGGCGCGGAAGCGGGTGCTGGAAGTATATGCGAAAGCTTTAAAGCCTTAATAAGTGCTGCTGTATCAGGAAACAAAGAGAGAAGAACTGTTAATGGCGGAAGAACCATGCAGTTGTTGATATACCTGTAACATGGTATTCACAGCAGACTTTCCTTCTTCTCCCAGATTCAGTGAGTACGAATTTACATAAAGGTCTATGTGCTGGCGCATTACCTGTTCGCTCATTTCCTGCGAGTGCCGGCGAACATAATCGGGCAGCTCCGGGTAATGATCGAATGCATAAGCAAGACTTTTGTGTATGAGCCTGTCTACTTTTTGCTGCAGTGCTGTATCAAAATTTTCTCGGATGATAATACCTCCCAATGGTATCGGTACTTTCACCGTTTCTTCCCAGTACTCGCCCAGATCACGGACCTTGCTGAGGCCTTTTTGCTGATATGTAAAACGGTTCTCATGAATGATCACACCCGCATCTACCCGGCCACTTAACACGGCTTCTTCAATTTCGTGAAATACCATGAACTGTTTATGCTTTGCCTCCGGGTAAGCCAGCGAGAACAACATATGCGCCGTTGTATTCTCTCCCGGAATCGCGATCAGCATATCTTTTACTTCTTTGGCAGGTGTTCCTTTTGTAATCAGTAAAGGACCTACTCCCTTTCCCAATGCACCTCCGCTGTTTAATACTTTGTATGTATCCAGCACCAGTGGTAATACCCCATAACTGATTTTGGAAATATCCAGTTTGCCCGCTTTGGCCCATTCGTTCAGGGTTTGTACATCTTCCAGTACTACCTCAAACGAAAGTCCTTCTGTATCGATCTTTTTATTCACCAGTGCATCAAAAATGAAAGTGTCGTTGGGGCAGGGGGAGAAGGCGAGGGCGAGGGTCATTGGAATGAGTGGATGAGTGGATGAGTGAATAAATGATAGGATGATAGAATGATAGAGTGGTTATTTGAGTTTGTAGAGTTTGTCGATGTATTTAATGAGGGTTTGGTTGAGGTTTTCGATGGCGGGTTGGAGACACCAGTTGGATTTATCCCGCTCGCCGATATAGTTGGAGAGGGCCCTGATCTGGATAAAAGGAATCTGGGCTTCGCGGCATACATAGTGCAGGGCAGCGCCTTCCATGCTTTCGGTGGTGGGATTGTATTTTTTGTACAACTGCCGGATTCTTTCGGGTTCGGTAGTGATTTCGTTAACGGTGATACCACTCACTTCCTGTAGTTTCATGAGATTATACGTATTGAGCCAGGGGTTGGGCAGTTTTCTTTTTTCGTAGGGATGGTAATTGCTTTTTTC
>SCVK01000085.1 GCA_004297075.1 Chitinophagaceae bacterium | reverse complement strand
CTAAAGGAATATTATCTAAAACGCATAGGAATGGGGAAGTCCAAAATGAGCACCATTAATATCGTTCGGAATAAAATCCTCTACAGGATGTTTGCCGTAATAAAAAGACAAACACCCTTTGTTCAGGATTACTTAATGGCTGCTTAAATTTAAATTTGGCGATTTTAAAGTCTTAGAATACACAAAGGCACGGTATCAAATATTCAGATCTGCTTTTATGGTTTCAGAATCTCTCCTAACTTCTGCTGCAACTGTTCCCCATTCAGGTTTTTGGCAATGATCTTGCCCTGCGGGTCGAGTAACAGGTTCTGCGGGATAGCCTGGATGCCGTATTGCTGGGCCACTTCATTCTGCCAGAATTTCAAATCAGATACATGTGTCCAGGTAAGGTTATCATCATGAATCGCTTTCAACCATTTGTCTTTGTCTGCGGGTCTGTCGAGACTGACACCGAGTATATGAAACCCTTTCTCTCTGTATGCCTGATAGGCTTTCACGATATTCGGATTTTCTCTTCTGCAGGGACCGCACCAGCTGGCCCAGAAATCCACCAGTAAATATTTTCCCCTGAAAGAAGATAATTTAACCGGTATTCCCAAAGTATCGTTCTGTGTAAAGTCCATAGCTTCTCTGCCCACACTGGTTTTTTTAGCTATCGCGATCTGCTCGCTCAGTAATTTGGCAGCCGGAGCGTTTCTGGCAGTAGCGGGAAGTTGATTGAACAGGGGTTCTACCTCGTCTACCTGAATATCCCATCCCGCAAACTGTGAGATGGCATACACCGCAACCGGCGACTGCAGGTGGTTGGTAACAAAGTCGCGGTACACGAGTTTGCTTTCTTTATCGAGCGCATCCATTTTATCTTCTGCCGCTTTACGGGCAGTTTCATCTTTGGCGGCAGCCGCTTTGCTGTATTCGGCACTCAGTGCCCGCATCCGCGTATTGAACGGTTTCAGTGCTTCCGTTAATTTTGCATAATCGTCGTTGGCTTTGGAACCCGTCACTTTCACATTACTGAAAGAATCAACAGAAATAACATCAATTTTATCCGCACTCAGAAACAGAGAAATAAAATCCCTTGTTCCTGCAAATTTAACGGGCTTCCCTTCCGCATCGGGTGCATATCTGACCCGAAGGGATGCCGCTGTGGGTTCGGCCAGTTTACCGGAAAAAGTATACACACCCTCTGCCGGCACTACGCTATCCGTAATATTCTTATCACCTGCCCTGTAAGAAAGAAACACTTTCTGCACCGGCAGGGAGATATTGGTAAACCTTCCTTTTACGCTGAACGGTTTTTCTGTCTGGGCAGCACCTGAAATAGCTACACCGATTAATACGAAAAAGAGACTTCTTCTAAGCATGCTGATTCATTTTTAATTATTATCCTACAAATTTAATAGACTTTTCAATATCCCTGTCAAATATTCCCCAATATAAAAAACCCGCCGGAAGCGGGTTTTAAAAAAGTATCAACGGTAGTGGTTACATCGGTTCATCGGTCAGATGGATCTTGGTCATATCCAGGTATTGGTTCTGCAACTGGTGCACATAGTGTACATCAGGGTGGTGCCTGCGGTCTTCGCGGTACCACATTTCGATACTGCTGAAATCTCCGGCTTTGGGTATCACGATCCGGAAAGAACCTTTCCCGTACTTTACAGATCCATCCTCATTTTCCTGCTTGTGAAAACCCAGTTTCAGTAAGGCTTCGTCAGTCAGTTCAACCGGATGCAGGTGATCGGTCTCAAACCAGAACTCCTGCACATCGGTTTGTACACAAACCTGTTTTTCGTCTCCGTTTAACCGGACAACTTCTCCATCCCACATTTTTCCTTCATATTCTGCCCTCAGATAGTCGCCGATTCTGATGTCGCTGAATTTAATCATATGGCAATGTTTTTAGAAGCAGAAGATAAGATTTATTTGGAGAAGAAACAAGTTCTATCCTCCTTCTCTACTCGGCCCAGCTCATGGTATACCCCGGGTTCTCGATTTCCAGTGCTTCAATTGTCAGCTGCAGCGGATGAAAAGTATCTACCATTACCGCCAGTTCCTGCGTCTCTTTTTTACCGATGCTTTTTTCTACGGCTCCGGGGTGTGGCCCATGCGGGATACCGGCCGGATGCAGGGTAATCATACCGCGGGTAACATGTTTCCGGCTCATAAAATCGCCGGCCACATAATACAGTACCTCATCGCTATCAATATTGCTGTGGTTATAAGGCGCGGGAATGGCATCGGGATGGTAATCATAGAGCCTTGGACAAAAGCTGCAGACCACAAAATTATTTGCTTCAAAAGTCTGGTGCACCGGTGGTGGCTGGTGCACGCGGCCTGTGATAGGCTCAAAATCGTGGATACTGAAGGCATAGGGATAACAACAGCCATCCCAGCCTACCACATCAAAAGGATGATGGGCATAATGCAACCCATACAGGATCCCTTTCTTTTTGGTTTTGATCAGAAAATCACCTTCAGCATCTATGGTCTGCAGGTTTTGCGGGGTACGGATATCCCGCTCGCAGAAAGGGGCATGTTCCAGTAACTGGCCGTATTTGCTTACATAACGTTTGGGATAACGGATGGGACTGAAACTTTCTACAATAAACAAACGGTTGGTGGCATCTGTAAAATGGATCTGGTAAATCGTGCCGCGCGGAATAACGAGATAATCTCCATAGCCAAAACGCAGTTCCCCGTATTGGGTAATCAGCTTGCCGGATCCTTCGTGCACAAAGATCATTTCATCGGCATCCGCATTTTTGTAGAAATAATCTTTCATACTTTCCTGCGGGGCGGCCAGTACAATATGGCAATCGTTATTCACCAGCACCGATTTGCGGCTTTGTAAAAAATCTTTCACGGGTTTAACCTGGAATCCTTCAAAACTACGGTGCTTCAGCATTTTCTCTTCGGCTATCCGGGGCATCAGGTTCACCGGCTCATCTGTATGAATGATCTGTGTGGGTGGCCAGGTATGGTAGAGCAGTGAATAATCATTACTGAATCCTTCAGTAGAAAATAACTGTTCCGAATACAAAGTTCCGTCAGGCTTGCGGAACTGGGTATGACGTTTTTGCGGAATGGTTCCGAGGGTATGGTAATGAGGCATGGGGTATCAGTAATTAACAATTAAAAATTAGCAATTAGCAATAGAAGCAGGGATGCTGTTTAGAACAGTGCTTATTTCGATAATTGGAGGGAGAGCATGAGGAAATAGTATTTCCAGATGCGTTTATCGATCCAGTAGGTAAAGTTTCTGTGGTAGGGCATAACAATGGTATGTGTTAAAGCTACAAAACTTCCGGGAGTTTTCTATAGATACAAATAGCCGTGCCCTTGTGCCCTGGTGTGAAAAAATAACCGCTCCAAGGCACAAGGGCACGGCCATTTTTTTAGCTAGCGGGCTACGACTATTTTGTACTTTGTTCCCTTGATCTTTTCGTTCTGCACCAGTGGGAGTAAGGTTTTTACTTTGTGTTTTTTCACGGCTACAAATGCATTGCGGTCTTTAACGATGATGAGGCCGATCTCATCTTTTTCCAGTCTGCCTTTCTGGGTAAAGAATCCGACAATATCTACCTTGTTCAACTTGTCTTTTTTACCTCCATTGATATAGATGGTTACCCATTCGGCCGGCTTTGGTAAAGCACCCAACTGCGGCACAGCCAATTCTTCCGGTTTTTGCCGGATATAATAGGGCATGGGTTCTTCCCTGTGCATCAGTAAATAAGCGGTACCGGTAGCATCCATCCGGGCGGTACGGCCATTGCGGTGTGTAAATTCAGATTCGGTAGAGGGCAGGTGGTAATGGATCACGTGTTTGATCTCGGGTATGTCCAGTCCGCGGGCGGCCAGATCCGTTGCCACCAGAAACCTTACGCTGCCGTTGCGAAACTGGATCAAGGTCTGCTCACGCTGCATCTGTTCCATGCCTCCATGAAAAGAAGCGCATTCAATGCCTTTCTCTTTCAGGAGAGAAGCCGTACGTTCCACCGCATCACGGTGGTTGCAGAAAATCAGGGCGGGTTCGGAAGAGATAAAAGACAATAATTGTACCAGCCGGTCTACCTTATCTTTCTCTTCAGAGATCACCAGCTTCAGTTCCAGCGCCGCGGTTTCGGGTTGTTCAGAGATATAATCCAATACGGTCATATCTTCCGCTACCGCTGCAAAAGCGGGAATAGCCACAGCGGCCGTGGCAGATACCAGTATTTTTTTGTCCAGTTTGGGCAGAGAGGAAAAGATATAGGACATTTCTTCTTCAAAACCCAGTGCCAGTGATTTATCAAATTCATCCAGTACCAGTATGGTCAATGCCTCGCGGGAGAAGGTTGCGCGTTTAATATGGTCGGCAATACGGCCGGGTGTTCCGATCAGCAAAGCCGGTGGTTCGGCCAGGTTCTGGATCTCGGTAGGCATATCGTGTCCGCCATAACAACAACTGACTTTATAACCCGTACCCATTTTCTTCCACACCTGTTCTATCTGAATAGCCAGTTCTCGCGAGGGCGTAAGCACCAGGCATTGCACCCGTTTTTCTTCCGGTTTCAGTTGTTGCATTACTGGCAACAGAAAGGCCAGTGTTTTACCCGAACCGGTAGCAGAAAGCAATAGCACTTCTTTTTGAGAAAGGATGGCAGCCACAGCCGATTCCTGCATGGGATTAAGAGAAGAGATACCCAGGCGGGTGATGACTTCTGCGATGGTTTCTGTTGATTGCATCTGCAAAAGTAATGCCTCTGCAGCAAAATCCCCGTTCAGGGCAGAATCGCAGCTAAGGCAGTTTTGTGCGATCAGTCTATATCCAGGTCATACCGATCGAGAAAACCGGCAAGTCCGGCACTGGAAACCTTTGTTTTTCTGAGGGTATTCCTGGCAGGGTCAATGGAATAATGAAAACTGCTTCGGAGATCCGTTTTATCGAGGATAGTATGTTCAAAAATGGCCCTTATAAGGTCGCAGTGCTCAAATACCGCAGCACTCAGATCCGTTTCAGTAAAATCAGCTTCTTTCAGGCTGCAGTAACTGAAAAGCGTTTTCTTCATCTTCAATTGAAAAAAGGAAGCAAAATCCAACTGGCAATGATCGAAGTTAACAGAGAAAAGAACTGAATCGCAGTCTTCAAAATGCAACCCCATCAATTTGCACTCCTTAAACTGCGCTCCATTCAACGAAGTTTTCTGCAGTTTGGCCATGGCCAGGTTACAACCCGTGAAGCTGCATTCGGTAAAATGGTACCCAGACAGGTCTGCATACGACAGATCACAATCCACAAAACGGCAATACTCATAATCTCCCTGCTGCAAAGGCTTCTCTGCAAAAATGATCTTGTCAAACAGTTTATCTTCTATATAAGGTCTTTCCATTTATATAGGTTTATCAGTTCAGTGCATTGATTAACCGGTTTACTTCTTCCAGGGTATTAAATGCGTGTAATACAATCCTCAATCTTTCTTTGCCCCTGGGTACCGTAGGATATAAAATGGCCCGTACATCCAATTGTCGTTCCTGTAAACCAGCTGCCACTTCTTTCACAGCTTCATTTCCCGGGATCACCACCACCTGGATAGGTGTAACGGAAGGTAATTTCTCAAAGCGTAGCCGGGCCGATTGAAAATACCGGATCAGGTGCTGTAAATGTTCCCTTTCAGCCAGCATAGCCGGAAAGGTTTCATAACTTTTTTTGATCAGTGACACACTATGTTCGGGCAAGGAAGTGGAATATACCAGGCTCCTTGCAAAATTGATAAGATAATCGCGCAAAGCAGTTGATCCCAATACCACTGCACCGTGACAGCCACAGGCTTTCCCGAATGTGTGTACACGGGCAAATACCGCCTCCTGTAGTTGCCATTGCTGCACCAGCCCTTCTCCCCTGCTGCCAATTACGCCGGTAGCATGCGCTTCGTCTATGATCAGGTGGGCCTTGTATGCACGGCTGATGGTTACGAGTTCCTGCAAAGGACAGCAATCGCCATCCATACTGAAAACAGATTCGGTTACGATGAAGATAGTACCTGTGGCATGTTCGAGTTTCTTACACACATCATCCATATCGTTATGCGCAAACGAAAATGCTGTGGCAAAAGATAAGCGGATGCCATCGCGGATAGAAGCATGCGATAACTGGTCGTAGAGAATCGTATCCCCTTTCTGCGGCACAGCAGAAAGCAGGCCGAGGTTGGCATCGTAACCCGAATTAAATAACAATGCCGCTGCTGCCTGGTGAAAAGCTGCCAGTTGTTGTTCGGTTGCTTCTATCAACGGATAATTGCCCGACAACAGCCGCGACCCGGTAGATCCCGAACGCAGGTTAAGCAGCTTCGTGTTCAGTAATCCATTTGTAACAATTCCGAGGTAATCATTGGAACAGAAATCAACCTTCCCCTCCGGCAAATGCAGTTGCCGGAAAGCCTGCTTTTCTCTCCGTTCATTCAGTTTCTTCTGTAGAAAATCATCCGGGTACATATGTCAAAACTAAAGGATTGTAGCAGATATTTGCATCGTGAATGGGCAATGGTGAATACTGAACAACATTTTTCTCAAAAAACATTCACTCATTCACTCATTCACTCATTCTATCACCCTATCACCCTATCATTCTCCCATGGAACTTTCTGAACATACTAAAAACATTTTAGGCTTACAACTCCCCACCGATCCCCGCTGGGTAGATCTGGCCAATATTTCGCTGGAAGCCATTCTCACCGATCATGCCTACTGTGAGCAGAAAGCAGCTACTACCTGTATCACGCTGATACAACGGTATTCCGATAAGGAAAAACTGGTGGCAGAACTGGCACCCATCGTAACAGAAGAATGGGGGCATTTCAGGTTGGTGCTCAACGAGCTTAAAAAAAGAGGGCTCTCGCTGGGTAAACAAAGAAAAGATGAGTATGTAAATAAACTGATCGAATTCCAAAAAAAAGGTGGCCGACCCGAAGAACGTTTACTGGATCACTTACTAACAATGGCCCTGATAGAAGCCCGTAGCTGTGAGCGTTTTAAAAGATTGAGCGAAGGTTTACCCGATGCCTATATGCGTAAGTTTTACCGCCGCTTTATGGAAAGCGAAGCCGGTCACTATACCCTGTTTATAGAACTGGCAGAAACCTATCTGGACAAAAAACTGGTCAGAAAAAGATGGAAGGAATGGCTGGTATATGAAACAGGGATTATGAAAGACCTGGAAATCAGGGGCGACAGGATACATTAATCGGCAGAACCTGTGAAATAGGCCAGTTCTTTGGCAAGATCTATAAACGGATATTTTTCCTGCAATAATTGTGCTTTGCGTGCACTGGCCGCCAGAAACTGCTGGTGCTGTTGTGTGGCAGGATTAAACGGTTTGTGCTGAAAAGCCAGGTTCAGTTCTGAGATCTCTTTCATCAACTGAATGGTGTCTTCGGTCATACAGGCATCTGTGAATTTCTCCCATACATATTGTGTAGCATGGTAATTGGGATGCACCAGGTCTTCTGCATAAAACCGGTAATCACGCAGGTCATCGATTACCAGCTCGTAAGCAGGAAAATAATAGAGCTGTTCAACATCTTCCACCAGTTCATGTACCGCCTGTATCAGTACCGCTTTACTGCGGTTATTCTCTACTACCCCTTCGCGTAAATGTCTTACAGGACTGATAGTAAAGATGATCTGGAGTTGTGGATTAAAAGTCAGCAACCTGCTAATCATATTACCCAGTAATACTTTGGCTTCTGCAGCAGTCATTAATCTTTTCCGAAACCAGCTGGCCGGCGCTTTATGGTTATTGGCCGCTACCGAACCGGGTATTGCCTGGGGTGCCGCGTCTGTTAATGTATATAACCAGGCAGAACCCAGTGTAATCATGAGATGATCTGCATGCTTTAGGTATTGGTGTGCATCAGTAATGGCAGTATTGATTTTCTGTAAACAGTCATCAGCTGTAATGCCCGAAAACCGGCTATGGTGTTTCCAGCTATGCCAGGTTTCGTTGTGCAAGAAAATATCGGCTTCTGTAAAAACGGGTTGGGTAAGATAGCTGTCGATGGCCTCGGCCACACTTACCGGATTAAAAAGGATGCCGTTCGGATTTTCCAGTACTTCGAATTTATGCCTGCGCAGTTTCTCACCGATATTCTCTGTAAAACAGGAACCCATCAGCATCAGCTTCTGCGGATGTTGTATGCGTTTGGGCGCACGCTTGATATCAAATTCGAAATGAAATTTCATGGATCAGTGTAAAAATATTTCAGCAGCGATCTGCAGGCTTTCAGCCAATGCTTCTTTGTTTAATCCGGGCAGCAGTCCTTTTTTCTCAAAATAGTCAATCATCAATACAGAATCCATATTTCCCACCAGTTCATCCTGTGCCATGGGGCAGCCACCGATACCTTTCAGCGCACCATCAAACCGTAAACAACCCGCCTGTAAAGCAGCATCTACCTTGGCCTGCCAGTTAGTGGCACTTGAATGCAGGTGAACCCCGAATTGTATAGCCGGATATCGTGGGATCAATGTTTGCAGGGCAAACTGCACCTGTTCCGGTGAAGCCAGTCCTACCGTATCGGCCAGCAAAAGAACAGGGATACCCAGTTGCGCCATCTGCTCTGCCCAATGCAACAGGATCTCTTCATTATATACATCACCGTAAGGGTTACCGAATCCCATACTCAGGTATACTACCAGTTCTTTGTGGCTCTTGATGCATAGTTCCTGGATGGCTTCTACCCTTTGCACACTTTCTTCCATGGTGCTGTTGGTATTGCGTAACTGGAAAGTGGGCGATAATGAAAAAGGAAAACCGAGATATTGGATCTCATCATACACAACCGCTTCTTCTGCACCACGTGGATTAGCCACAATGGCTAACAATTTTGAAACGGAACCCGCCAACTGCAACCCCGCAATCACTTCCTTGGTATCAGCCATCTGCGGAATGGCTTTGGGCGAAACAAAACTGCCGAAATCCAGTGTATGAAAACCTACACGCAGCAGGGCATTCAGGTATCGGATTTTATCGGTGGTGGGGATAAAACGGGACCAGCCCTGCATTGCGTCTCGCGGACATTCTACGAGGGTGAGTGGTGAGTGGTGAGTAGTGAGTGTTGTTCCCATATTGATTACCAAGAAACGATTAAACCAGTAAACCGATAAACCAATAAACTATTTCCCCATTCTGTGTTTCATAGCTTCATATAAAATAATACCCGTAGCTACCGATACATTAAATGAATCGAAGTTGGCCGCCATGGGAATCTTGAAAAAATGATCCGCCGCTTTGGCGAGATAGGGTTGCACCCCTTTTCCTTCATCACCCATAATGATACAGCAGGGATCGGTGAAGGGAAGTTCGAACACATTCTGCTCGGCCCTCATTTCGCTGGTAAATATTTTGATACCGTTCAGGTGCATGGTATCTACCGCTTTCAATAAACTATTCACCCGGCAGATATGGATCTGCTCCAGCGCACCGGCACTGCTTTTCATCGCTTCTTCATTCAATGCACCTACGCCTTTGTCCGGGATGATGATTGCCTGGGCTCCGCAACAAACGGCACTACGGGCAATGGCCCCGATATTACGCACATCGGTTACCCCATCCAGCATCAGGAATAAGGGAAGATCACCGTTGGATACCACATGATCGATCACCTGCTGCAGATCCATATATTGTACCCTGGCCACAAAGGCGAGAATGCCCTGGTGATTGGCTTTGGTCATACCATTCAGCTTCTCAATAGGCACCAGTTGTATGGGTACATTCTGGTCGCGTGCCAGTTTGCGGATGGTGTTGATCACGTCTCCGGTGGCATTCTTCTGCAGTAAGATCTTATCAATTGCCTTACCGGTTTGCAGGGCTTCTACCAGCGGTTGGCGACCAATAATCAGGGAGCTTTGTTTAACAGGCATCTGCAAATGTATTATTTCCTCCGACCTTCTGCCAAAAGGAGTTTAGTGGCTTTCCTTTTTCCGTAACATACGGGGAAGAGAAAGAAAAAGGTAGACAATGATCAGTCCCGCCAAAATGAATTTTACAACGGCACAATAAAAAGTAAGCTGCAGCGAAATGGCATCATAACTTCCGGAAATGGTTTTCAGCATCAGCAGGTTTTCGGCAATATCGAGTACACCAGCCACATACGCCGCCCTTGCAAGAAAAAGCCCGGTTTGCGACAGCCAACGGATGCTTCCCCATTTACCAGCTGTGGTTTCTGCTGCCAGCGAAAGAAATACCACATAGGTTACGATAAAAGCAAAATCAAGCCAGATATTCATCTTTACTACTGACAGATCCCAACCGGATAATGCTGTCTGCAACAATTCCGGGGTACGGGCAAGTTCAAGGTCTAGGATGCCCCGTTTGGCGGTGGGCGTTTTAAGACTGCTACCCTGCCATTGCATGATTACTACCATTACCATGCAACTGATCGCAGCAATCGATAGGTTCTTTTTCATGGGAGTTGGGTTTTACTGGCCGGCAAAACCAGTAGCCAAATATACTAACAAAAAAACCCTGCCGGTTAGGCAAGGTTTTTTTGCATCAGGTATGGGATCTTATTTAACCCCGAAAGCTTTCTTTACTTTGGTAACATAGTCCAGTTTTTCCCAGGTAAACAGCTCCACTTTCACTTTTTTCACTTTACCGTTAGGCAGGGTGAATTCTTTGGTTACCACTTCATTCTTACGACCCATGTGGCCATAAGCAGCTGTTTCGCTGTACATAGGTGTACGCAATTTCAGACGCTGCTCAATAAAATAAGGGCGCATATCAAAAATGCTTTCTACCAGTTTGCCGATCTGGCCATCTGTTAACTGCACTTTGGCAGTTCCATACGTATTTACGTTGATGGAAGTAGGTTGGGCAACACCGATGGCATAAGAAACCTGCACCAGTACTTCATCAGCGATACCGGCAGCTACCAGGTTTTTGGCAATGTGACGGGTTGCATAGGCTGCAGAGCGGTCTACTTTGCTGGGATCTTTTCCACTGAAAGCACCACCGCCGTGTGCCCCTTTACCACCATAGGTATCTACGATGATTTTACGGCCGGTTAATCCTGTATCTCCGTGCGGACCACCGATCACGAACTTACCGGTTGGGTTGATATGATACTTGATCTTATCATTGAACAGTTTGGCGTATTTCTTATACTTGGTCTTAACCCTTGGGATCAGGATATTGATGATATCTTCTTTGATTTTGGCCAGCATTTTTCCTTCTGTATCAAAATCATCATGCTGGGTAGATACCACGATCGCATCAATACGAACGGGGCGGTTATTATCGTCATACTCCAGTGTAACCTGGCTTTTTGCATCAGGGCGGAGGTATTTGATCTGTTTGTTCTCTCTTCTCAGTGCCGCCAGTTCGATCAGGATCTTATGAGCCAGATCCAATGCCAGTGGCATATAATCTTCTGTTTCATTGGAAGCATAACCGAACATCATACCCTGGTCGCCGGCACCCTGCTCTTCTTTTTTCTTACGGTCAACACCCTGGTTAATATCTGCAGACTGCTCATGAATAGCAGACAGGATACCACAACTGTTCGCCTCAAACATATATTCACTCTTGGTATAGCCGATTTTACGGATCACACCACGGGCAATTTCCTGTACATCGAGGTATGCTTTTGATTTTACTTCGCCGGCTAATACTACCTGACCGGTGGTAACAAGCGTTTCACAAGCCACTTTAGACTGAGCGTCAAAGGCAAGAAAGTTATCAATCAGTGCGTCTGAAATCTGGTCGGCTACTTTGTCCGGATGTCCTTCAGAAACGCTCTCAGAGGTAAACAGATAAGGCATATAAAGTTTATTTTAATGGGTGCAAATATAGAATAATGAGTAATACCCTACTAAATCCGTGAGAAAATAATCCGTAAACGCATCCTGAAACGGGTATGGGTACCACCGCCGAGTCTTATCCTTCCATCCCCTACATCGTTTCCAACCGAGGGATTCAGGTAGTACAATTGGGAAGAAGTATTACCCGGGTAAGGAGGTGTATAATACAACGAATCATTGCTGGGTGCTGATAAACGCAGGGTAAAAGAAGTATCCTTACGGGTTACAATACCCTGTACATAACGGCTCACATCGAATGTATAGGAAGCCACATTATCATACCCCTGAATGGATTTAGAAACAAGGTACCCGCCAAAGGCAGAAATATTGGGTCCGTTAGAGCCGATGGTATAATCGTTGGGGATATTCCTTTTGGCATTGATGGCTGAATCATACCTGCTTAAGAGGAGGTAACGGGGTGGCAGCATCTGTTTTTCGAGCGTAGCAAGGTTATTATCATCCGGCACCTGTTCTGTTATCAGCTCTGCCCGATGAACAATGCGGTTAGAAAGCCCCTGTAAGCCGGGAATTCTGATTCTTACAAAAGTACCGGGTACCGATTGTATATATACAAGCGAATCAGATTTGGAGGTTGTGGTCAGATAACGTGCAGCTTCGCTACCGGTTCTATCACGCACCACCACATTGGCACTGCCATCGCTGATAGTATTGAATTTAAAATACAGTACAGAAGTATCTCTCTGGGTAGCACCGGTTGAGCTGGAACTGTAATACAGGGCAAACTTGGTATTGGTATCTGCCAGACTGATCTTCAGCAGTGCATTGGCTCCGGCTGTATTGGCCGTAAGGGCAAATCCTGCAAAATAAGTGCGGAAAATAGAATCAGACCGGTAGGCGTTTGTGGAATCGTAGGTTTTGATAAAGCGGGTGGCAAAGGCTTTGCTCAATGGAAAACGTAACTGGTTCTTTGCGTTTTCGTAACGGTTGTTTACCGAGTCGCCCAATCTCCGGATATCAAAGGTTTGCGAAGTAAGCGACTGTCCCAGATTTACATTTACAGCGGATGGATGGTTCACCGGGTAAGTGCGGTACTGATCCAGGGGTGTATTATTATCTATTTCAAAGAGATTCAGACGCAAAGGCAGCGTAGAATCGCCATAAAATCCTTTATAACTCAGTATGAGTACAGCAGAATCAACCACCACACTGTCTTTGTTTCCGGGAACAAAGTAAGGATAGGCATTGGGCTTTAGCTCAAAGTACAGCGAAGCCCTGGTTTTGCCAAAAAGAGGGTCGTTACTGATGGAACCCAATAAATGATTATCGCTTTTATAGATCCGGGCCGTATCCATATCCTCGTAGGAATCTGTCAGTACTTCCAGGATGGTATCTTTTGTAATCACACCATCAATAGCCGGTATCAGACCGGAGCCAACATCTGTAGAAGAAATACGCGTGCAGCCTGTCAGAGAAATGATCAAAACAACACCGGAAATGAATATTCTACGCAGCGTAAAAAATGAATGCATGAGTTAGTGATTACTT
>SCVK01000084.1 GCA_004297075.1 Chitinophagaceae bacterium | reverse complement strand
AATATTAAAAAGTAGAAATATTATGAAGAGTAATGTAATGCCTTCTATTGTCCAGATCGAAGCAAATGAATTAAAGCAACTGGTAACAGAAGTAAAAGAAACCGTAGCAACAGGCATCGTGCCTGTAACAAGAAAAAAAGTCAACCATACCCGTTTTGGTGTTGTTGATCTCTGGAATATCCGCCGTGGTGTAAGAAGTACACGTGTTTCCAGCCGTTGGTTTGTATAAATAAACCGATGGGTAGCTATTTAAAATCCTCCGCCAGCCGGGGGATTTTGTTTTTACAGATAAACGCATACTGCTCACCGATTAAATTCCGTGTAAGCCCGAATAGGGACCTGCCGAATACAGCCTGATTGTACTTTTAGTCCAGTTAAAGGTTACCAACTCGGTGGCATAGCAATCGGTGCCGGGTAAATAATCCGGAAGCCCCTGCAAAGGGGCTTCTTCATTGCTGAGAATGCGTATTTGCTACAGTGTTTTCTGCATGATCACCATGCCCCGATAGACTTCTTTCATCTGTGTAAAAGGCAGTACCAGTTTGCCGCAAACCGTGTAGCCCATGCGCTGGTAAAAACCGATGGCGTCCTGGCTGGTGTCCATGGCTTTCAGAAAGATGATGTCTTTATGGTGTTGTCTAGCTACCGTCTCACTCCATTCCATCAGCTGCCTGCCTATTCCTTTACCGGTAGCCGCTTTGTGCAGGTAAATTCTTTCTATTTCCAGACAATCTTTTTCTTCCTGCCCGCTGAGAGTGGCCTTTATCCGTAGTTTGAGGTATCCCTGCGGCACATCCGGTTCATCATAAACGATGTAATGCAGGTTGTTGGGGTCAGCTAATTCTGCCTGCAGTTTTTCTACCGGGTAAGCCTGTTCGTTCATATACCATTCTGCACCACCGGGATACCATAAATGCAGGTAATGTTCTACATAAATGGCTTTGGCCAGTGCAGACAATTCAGCAGCCTGGGATGTATCTATCTGGCGGATGATCATAGGTTTGTTTTATCGATCCAGGCGAAATGTGGGGCCCTGGGCAAATCTTCAAATACTTTTCTGAATGATTCCGGGGGAACGGCCAGTTTACGGGTTACCGTATCCAGCCAGGCACCGTCGATGGTGATAATGGCGCTGAGGGTATTACCGTTCTTCCAGATTTCGTGTACCATAGTCCAGCGGCTCATATCATGGGTGCTTTTCACCAGTTGTACATTGATGGTTACCGTATCGCTGAAGTGGATCTCTCTTTTAAACACACATTCCTCCCTGAAAAGGATGGGGCCAATATGTTGATCCTGCATCACAAAGGGCGTAAGTCCGTGCTCATTCATAAACGATACCCGTAAATAGGCCCCAAAATCGTAGTAAGCGGAATGGCGGAGATGAAAGTTGGGATCCATATCGCTCCAGCGGATCTCTACGGGTTTGCTATATCCACTCATGTAAGTTTTTAAGATGGTTTTTATTTTCTGTTATGTTTACATCTCAAAACAAAATTATGCGGGAAATACAAAAGATTGGCCAACTATTTGCCGACCTGCAGCAGGGCGATTGCTGGGTGGGACTGAATATGCAACAGGTACTGAAGGATGTAACGGCAGAAAAAGCCGCTATTCGGTTACATGAGAAAGGAAACTGCATCTGGCAACTGGTGAACCATCTGATCTACTGGCGAAAAACCGTAATGATCCGTTTACAGGGCAGGCATGCCGAACCGCCAATGCCCGATATGTACCTGCCCGATGAACTGACCGAAGCTTCCTGGCAAACCACTCTATTGCATTTTGAGGAAGTATACAGGCAACTGAGTGAGTTAATTATAGCTTTTGATGAAAGTCTGCTGGATACGGCATCGCCCATTAAAGGGCAAACCTATTACCAGTTGTTACTGGGCTGTTTACAGCATGATGCGTATCATATGGGACAGATGGTGGTATTGAAAAAGGACCTGTTATAACAGGCCGTTATTCGCCCTGTTTGTATCAACAGCAAAAAGCCCTGTAAGAATACAGGGCCGGATACATACGTTGCACGTAGTACATGAGAAAAATGTTACCACAAAGCTTTTCCCTGATAAAAGTCGAGCACTTTTACGCGTAACAGGTAATCATATTTGGCGGCTACAAAATTGGCATTACTTCTGTCAACATTGTTTTTGGCAATCATATATTCTACCGAAGTATTTACTCCGTTGATAAATCTTACTTCTGCCGCTTTAAAAGAAACGGTGAAATCTTCCACCTGATTTTTCAGGGCCAGGTACCGTTCAAAAGCGGCATTCATGTTTACGTAAGCCTGATCTACGGCCTGTCGCAGTTGTGTTTTTACAGATTGTGCTTCAAAGCTGGTGCGTTTTTCAGCAATTTTTGCCTGGCTTACATTACTGCGGGCGCGTAACCCATTCAGGATCGGGATCTGCAGACCAATACTGAGCGAGGAGTTCAGGTTATTGGTCCATTGGTCGCCATAAGTGATCTTATGACTCTGGTAATTGCTTTGCGGGGCAAATACGGGCAGTTTACTGCCACTTACATTCACATACTGGCTGGTGGCAACATCTGCGGTGCTGAGTAGTTCCTGGCGCGTTGCCACGCTTGAATAGTTGGTACCGAAACCGCCATTAAAACTAAGGGTTGGCAGTAATTGCGCTTTGGCGGCGAGATATCTTTTCTGTGCGCTTTGTTTACGGTATTCGGCGGCTTTGATAAAAGCGAGTTGCTGTTCTGCGGTTTGATAGATATTATCGGCAGTACCATCATATAAAACAGGATTAGTGGTAGCGCCCAGGTTTTCGAGTTGTACAGTAGCATTGTAGGGTACATTCATCAACTGGGCCAGATTAATTCTCGCGGTTTCCAGTGTATTTTTTACGTTGATCACGGTTAACTGATCGCCCGAAAGTTGTCCTTTCAGATCATATAACATAGCAGGAGCAATGGCACCGCTGGCATACAGGGTTTCCAGTCTGGCTACCTGTGTTTTGGTTACTTCTACCTGGTTTTTGGCCACGTTCAGTTGCTCCTGTGCGCTCAGTACCTGCAGGTAGGCCAGTATCACATTAATGGTGATATTGTCTTTTGTCTGCTGCCAGTCCATTTCACTGGCTTTGGCTGTGAGTTCGCTTTGTTTGATGGAGTTCTGTAAGGAAGAACCATTCCAGAGTGTGATGCTGGTATTGATGGAATAGCTGGCGAAATTGATCTGCTGGTTAGCATAGGTATTGGTAAAGGGATCGATACTACGGCCCTGGTTAATACCATGATTTACATTGCCCGATATAAAAGGCAACTGGCTGCCTTTGGCCTGTTTATAGTTTACTTTATCTGATTGTGCCTGGTATTCAGACTGGCGAACAAGCAGGTTATTCCCGATGGCCGTTTCTACGCATTGCTGCAGGGTCAGTACGCCGCCGGTAGTACCGGTTGTTTGCGCACGTAGGGTTGCCGTAAGCAGGATGGCACTCAATAGGAGGCCGGCGATATTCATTTTTTTCATGTTCTCGGTTCGCTTTAATTATTTTTCGATCCTGCCATCCAGCAGGTTAATGATCTGTTTGCCATAAGCGGCATTTTTTTCTGAATGGGTTACCTGTATAATGGTTACACCATCTTCTTCATTGATCTTTTTAAACAGTTCCATGATCTCTTCTCCCTGTTTGGAATTGAGGTTACCGGTAGGTTCATCAGCCAGCAATAATTTCGGTTTGGCAATCAGGGCGCGGGCAATGCCCACCAATTGCTGTTGTCCGCCGGATAACTGAACCGGAAACAGGTCTTTTTTACCTACGATATTGAATCTGTCGAGTATATCCGCCACCATGGCCTGCCTTTCTGCCGTTTTGATGTTCTGGTACAGCAAGGGGGTTTCAATGTTCTCGTAAACGGTTAATTCATCGATCAGGTGATAGGCCTGGAATACGAAACCGATATTTTGTTTGTATAGTTCCGAGCGCTGTTTTTCTTTGATGGTATACACGTCCTGTTCCAGAAAGCGGTAACTGCCTTCAGAGGGTTCGTCCAGCATACCAATGATATTGAGCAGCGTGGATTTACCGGAACCGGAAGGACCCATCACAGAGATAAAAGCGCCTTCCTCAATGGTCAGGTTAATATCCTTCAGGATAAATACCCGGTTATTACCGTTGTTATGCCATTTGTAGATCTTTTCTAACTGGATCATAGTGTGCTGGGTTTACTGCTGGTGATTCTCAAAGCCTGTGCCATCTTTGCAAACCCTTTACCAGTAAGGGTTTTACAGGTTAAAGGTATTTAAAAGTGTACGAAAACGGACAGTTTCTGTCTGCGTTCGTACACCCTGTTTCCCGGATTGTTGGGGCAATTGCGAATGGTGAATGGGCAATGGAGGGAATATTCACCATTGACAATTCACCATTCACTATCATTATTCAGTTCTTAAGCTCTTTACCGGGTTGGCCAATGCCGCTTTTGCTGCCCTGAACGCCACGGTTACGAGGGCCAGTAATATGGTGGCGATACCGGTTAGCGCAAATAAACTCCAATGAATCGTAATACGGTAAGAAAAATCCTGTAGCCATAGGTTCACTGCCCACCAGCCTATGGGGAAGGCAAGGATAAACGCGATCAGCGATAGCAGGATAAATTCCTTCGATAAGATGGTTACGATCTGCACCAGTGATGCTCCCAATACTTTCCGGATCCCGATTTCTTTGATTCTTTGCTGGGCGCTGAAAGAGGAGAGACCAAACAGGCCCAGGCAGGCCAGTACGATGGCAATACCTGCAAATACCGACAATACCTTAGCCAACCTGTTCTCGCTCTCGTACAGCTGGTTAAAAGCATCATCCATAAACCTGTATTCAAAAGGCCTGTGCGGTACCATTTTTTTCCATTGTTCACCTATAGCGGCAATGGTTTGCGAAAGATGATTGCCATCCAGTTTCACCATCATCTGGCTGCTCCAGGAAGAAGGGAACAGTACCAATGGCTGTATGGTATTGTGTAAGGACTGGAAATGAAAATCTTTGACAACCCCTTTTACATAGCCGGGCCTGTCATCTCCCAGAAACATTTTTTTGCCGATGGCTGTTTTGGCGGTCCAGCCCAGTTCTTTTGCGGCCGCTTCGTTGAGTATGAACTGCATTACCAGATCTTCAGGATGTTTCAATTCATCGGCATTCAGCAGATCCTGTTCTGTAATATTGGTGCCGGCTACCAGTTGCAGCCCGTTGGTGTTTACATACCCATCATCAATGGGTGTTGCTGTTACAGAGAGTTGTCCGTTTGGCGGCATTTCATCACTCCGCATATTATATCCACCCTCTATATGCGTAGGATCGCTAACGGCCCTTGCTACAGACAGAATACCTGCATTTTTCTTCAGTTCCGTTTTGATAGTGGGATAGTTCTCCAGCATTTTCTGGTCCAGCGGGAATAATAATACGTGTTCTCGCTGGTACCCGAGATTCTTATTGCGTATATACTGCATCTGTTGCTGTATTACTACCGTTGCTACGATCAGGAATACAGAGATCATGAACTGGAAAACGATCAGCGACTTACGCACCAGTAATCCCGAACTGCTGTTACGGAATAATCCTTTTAATACTTTGATGGGTTGAAAACCGGATAAAACCAGGGCAGGATAACTTCCTCCGGCAAAACTGATAAGGAGCCAGATGGATCCGAGAAAGGCAAGGTTCAGCGGTGTGAATATAGCGGTAAGCTGTATGTTTTTATCGGCAAGGCCATTAAACCAGGGAAGGGCCAGCAACACCAGCAAAAGGCTGATGATGATCGACAGAAAACAGAGTAAAAGAGATTCTCCGATATGCTGCCAGAAGATCTGCGATTTATCTGCACCCAGCACTTTTCTTACGCCTACTTCTTTGGCTCTTTCAATAGAACTGGCCGTGCCTAGGTTGATATAGGTAAAGCAGGCGATAAATAAGATCAGCAATGCTACCGCACAAATGATATAGATATACGTGATACTGTTATTGGGTTCAAAACCGGGATAAGGCGAATAGAGATGCACCCTGTTAAAAGGCTCCAGTTCAAATGAAACATAGGTATTGGGCTGATCGGCCATTTCCTTTTTCATAAATCCCGGGATCTTGCTTTGCAGGGATGCAAAACTCTGTTCATTCTTCAGCAGCAGATAGGTAGTATAGTTTGCATTCCAGTAGGTTTTTTCCTGTATGTTTCCCATGGAGGAAAAAGAAGCCAGGAAATCGAATTTGATCTGAGAGTTTTCCGGACAATCCTGCAGAATGCCGGTGATCAGGTAAGGCGTTTGCGATGCAGCAATATATAGGGTTTTACCCACCGGGTTCGTATTCCCGAAATATTTACGGGCAGCCGTTTCTGTCAATAATACTTTATTCGGGCCTTCCAGCACTATTGCTTTGTTCCCCTGCAGTAAACGGAAGGAAAACATATCGAAAAAAGTGGAATCTGCATACATGAACTTCTTTTCATTAAACACTTTGTCCTCGTGTTTCACAATCCGTGTGGCCTGGTACATACGGATGGCCGTTTCTACTTCCGGAAAATTGCGTTTGAATACCGGCGCTACTTTGGTACTGGTATAATTCCCCTTATTCACTTTTTCGCCAAAACTGTAGGCCATGACCACCCTTGCTATGCGGGTTCCTTTCTGCTGAAAACGGTCATAACTGAGTTCATTCTGGATATACAATCCCATCAGGATACAGCAGGTAAATCCAATGGTTAGTCCTACCAGATTAATGGCAGTAAAGAAGCGGTTCTTCTGAAAACTTCTGAAAGCGGTTTTGAAATAGTTTCGGATCATGGTAGTGAATTGTGAATGGTGAATGGTCAATGGTCAATGGTCAATGGTGAGTAGTGAATGGGCAATGGAGGTACATTCACTATTCACCATTGACCATTCACCAAAATCATTCTGTTCGTAAATTTTTAACTGGGTTCGATAATGCGGCTTTGATAGCCTGGGTACAGATGGTGAGAAATGCAATCAGACAGGCAAAAAAAGCAGAGATAACAAACACGGTCCATGAAATGGATGTTCGGTAGGCAAAATCAGCCAACCATTTATTCATGAACCACCAGGCCAATGGCGATGCCAGTATAATAGCGATCAATACCAGTTTGATAAAATCTCTGGAAATCAGGATTACCAACTGGGAAGCCGTAGCCCCCAGTACTTTTCTGATACCAATTTCTTTCCTGCGCTGTTCGGCACTGAATGTGGCGAGGCCAAACAGCCCCAGGCAGGATATAAAAATGGCTATCAGCGTGAGGCACTGCACCATATAGGTGAGCCTGGTTTCTGCATCATAATTGCGTTGGAAATCTTCGTCTAAAAAACTGAATTCAAAAGGTTCCGAAGGATTCAGTTTTCGCCATTCCTGTTCCATATTTTTGGTTAGTTTACCCATATTATCAGTTTGGGTATGTACCACCAGGTAATTCTGGCTGGCAGAAGTGGCTGTTACCTCGAAAGCCAAAGGGGTGATTAATTTATGAAGGTCTTCAAAATGAAAATCTTTGACAACCCCCAGTATTTCATACTTATAATTTTTACCCTGCCAGTCAAAATTGATATGGCTGCCCACTGCTTTCTGGGGTGATGCAAAGCCGATTTCTTTTACGGTGCTTTCATTCACTACCATCCGGTAACTGGTATCTGCCGGATACGCGTTGTCGAAAAGTCGCCCTGCCACCAGTTGTACTCCGAGTGTTTTCAGGAAATCAAAATCTACATAGTTGATTCTGACCCTCTTTCCTTCATTCATCGTTTGCCCTTCCCGATACATCATGCTATCGGATGGGTTCATGATACCCGGATAATACATAGAAGCCCCTGCACTGCTTACCTGTGGATTTTTCTTTAATGCATCTTTCAGGGAAGCACTGATGTTTTTTGCTGTTGTACTGCGTAACGGAATGACCAATTGCTGGTCTTTGACAAAACCCAGATCTTTTGTATGGAGATAGTTCATCTGCGACACAATGATAGCAGACGAAATAATGAGCACCACAGAAATGACAAACTGAAAAACCACTAATGTTTTGCGAAGGTTAATCGAAGTGGTGGTATTGGTCAATTTTCCTTTCAGGGATTTTACAGGCAGGAAAGAGGAGAGATAAAATGCAGGATAACTGCCTGCAATTATACCTGTAACCAATGCCAGTACCAGAAAACCTGTTGCCATCAGTAAATTTTCACTGAGCGAGAACTGAATATGTCTTCCTGCCAATTGGTTAAAGTAGGGTAAGAGGATCAGGAGTATCATACAGCTGATCAAAAATGCCATGACGGACATCAGCACCGATTCGGAGAGGAACTGCCTCACCAGCGATAACCTGTTAGCACCTAATACTTTCCGGATCCCCACTTCTTTGAGTCTCTGTGAAGATTTTGCAGTAGACAGGTTCATGAAATTAATGCAGGCAATCAACAAAGTGAAAATGGCGATGGATGCCAGGATATACAAAAATGTCCGGTTGCCCGATGGGGTTACATTCTCCGTAACACCTGCTGCCAGATGGATTTCTTTTAACGGAATCAGAAACTGTTTTTTCCAGAAGCCCATTGCTTTCAGGTCTTTGGAAGCGTATTTCTCAATAAAAGCAGGTAGTTTGGCTTCCAGCTTTTTATAATCGGTCCCGGATTTCAGCTTGATATAACTGAAAAACATATTATTGGTAGCATAATCATTTGGTCGTTGTTTAATGTATTGCTCCATATCTCCACCCGCTATGCTCAGAAAGAACCGGGCATCAATATGTGAGGGTTTTAGGGAAGTTCTGTAAACACCGCCTACCGTAAAATCATGTTCGCCGTTGGTGTTACTATTGATATGGATGACTTTGTTAATGGCTGGTTCATTACCGAAAATTTTTTTGGCGATCTCTTCATTCAGGATAATTCTGTTGGTGCCGGTAAGCGCAGATTCCGGGCTGCCTTCTATGAACTGGTAGTGGAATAGGCGGAAGAAGGAGGGTGTTGTCAGATAACCCCTGGTTTCATAAAAAGAGCGTATGGCCTGTCCGTTAGCCGGCTGGTATTGCAGGAGCGTCTTGTCATCGGCAAACATTCCGAGTAAATGTGTGGCATCTGCAATCTCAGGAAATTCCCGATGCAATCCTTCCGCCAGAGGATGTGGGGTATTGGGTGTTCTGCTGATTTCGGCACCTTTTTTTTCAAATACAGTACCAATCTGGTATATCTGATCGGCTTCGGGCTGATCCTGGTCATACGTCATTTCATTATGGAGATATAATGCAATTAACATACAACAGGTTAGACCAATAGACAGTCCAAAAATATTGATGAAAGAAAAAACCTTATTCTTCATCAATGTTCTCCAGGCAATTTTGAAATAATTTCGGATCATGGTGGTGTATTGTGAATGGTCAATGGTCAACAGTCAATAGTCAATAGTCAATGGGCAATGGAAGATATATTCACCATTGCCCATTCACCATTCACTGTATCATTCTGTTCGTAAGCTTTTTACCGGGTTGGCATTCGCTGCTCTGATCGCTAATACACTAACTGTTAGTAAGGCAATTAAAGCTGCCATGATACCAGCTGCTGCAAAAATCCACCAACTGATTGGGATGCGGTAAGCAAAATCCGTTAACCAGCGGTTTACACCATACCAGGCAACAGGGAAGGCGATCAATGCGGCAACCAATACCAGGATAAGGAAATCTTTCGATAATAACAACACAATACTGCCCGTACCTGCCCCCAGCACTTTCCGCACGCCAATCTCTTTAATCCTTTGTGTGATGGCGAAAGAAGATAAACCGAGTAAACCAAGACAGGCAATCAAAATGGCTATACCTGCAAACAAAGTGAACAAACTGCTCTGTCTTTGTTCAGAGAGGTATAGCTTATTGTAGTTATCATCCAGAAAGGAGAATTCAAACGGGATACCGGGTAAATAGGTCTTCCATTTCTGTTCAATCTCGGCCAGCGCTTCGGTTGTATTGGTGCCGACGATTTTGATGGAAAGGGCATTGAAGAAATTAGCCTGTTCAGGTTTGGGTAAAGACATCACCATCGGGGCAATTTTCTGCCGCAAAGACTCAAAATGAAAATCCTTCACAACGCCGATCACTTTACCAGATATATTTCCATAAGAGAAATTACGGCCTACTGCTTTTTCTGCGGAGGGCCAGCCCAGTGCTTTTACGGTTGCTTCGTTCAGCAGAAAATTAGCGGTGTCTGTTGAAACCCCGGTTGAAAAATTTCTGCCTGCGGCCAGACTGATATTGTACGAAGGAATAAAGTCATGATCAACAGCGAGGTATTTAAGCTCAACGTTCACTGATTGAAGCGAATCGCCCGATTCGGCTGAAGCGTTCTGCGAATCCAGTAATCTGCCTGTGGGGATCCGCGAAGAGCGACCCATGCTCCGGATATAGGATTTGGTAAGCAGATCGTTTCGGAATGTTTCGAACTGACTGTTGCTGGTGAAATAATAGGGTAGTACGGCTACCTGTTCTTTGGAATATCCCAGCTTGGCCTGCTGCATGAAACGGAGTTGCTGAAAAACGATGGCAGTAGTGATGATCAGTACAATGGAAATGCCGAATTGTGTTACCACCAACGCCTTTCGGAAAGAGATAGATCTGCCCCCGGCTTTGAACAAACCCTTCAATGTTTTAACAGGCTGGAAGGATGACATGAACAGGGCAGGGTAGAGACCGGATACAATACCTACTATAAAAGGAACCAAAAGTAAAGGCAAGAGGAATCTCCAGTTCAATAACATCGCAGCGGCTAATTCAACACCGGCCATTTTATTCAAAGCGGGCAAAATCAGCCAGGCTATGAAAATGGCCAGCGTCATCGCAATCCAGGCAATCAGCACAGATTCACTCAGGAATTGCGCTACCAGTTCTCCTTTGCCGGCACCGGATACTTTCCGGATCCCGATCTCTTTGGCCCGCAGTGTGGAACGGGCTGTTGACAGGTTCATATAATTGATACAGGCTATCAACAGTATAATCAGCGCGATAATAGAGAACACATATACCCGGTTAATGTCTCCATTTTCTTCTGCTTCATAATCCGTATGTGAGTATAAATGGATATCTGTCAGTTTCTGGATCTCCAGTTTGGTGAGTTTGGAGAATTGTATGGTAGAGGGAGCGCCGGGAAAAAATACATGTTTATCAATAAAAGCCGGGAACTGCGCTTCGATATTTTTGACAGGATAGTTCTCCGGAACCAGGAAATAGGTGAAAAAGGAATTATTGCCATAATTGGTTTGCAGTTGTCGCTCGCCATATACCGCTGAATCTTTCAGGGTATTAAACGATACCATGATCTCTGGATGGATATGGGAGTTGGAGGGGAATGACTTAAAAATACCCGACACTTTCAGGTTAAACTGGTTATTGAAGCGGATCATCTTATTCATCGGCTCTTCCTTGCCAAAATATTTTTCTGCGATCTTTTCTGAAAGCATCACAGTAAAGGGATCTGTCAGGGCTTTGCTGGGGTTGCCTTTCACAACATTCACATCAAATACATCGAACAGGTTTTCATCGGCAAAAAATAACTGGCTTTCGCTGAACAATTTATCCTCATATTTCACCGGGGTTTTACCATTGGGTAACAAACGGGTTACTTTCTGAATATCCGGGAAATCGTTTTTCAGCAATGGCCCGAACGGCGGTGCTACCGTACCCAGTTTCAGCGTTACGGCACCATCCGGATTATTAAAACTGCGGGTAACACGATATATGCGATTGGCTTTGCTATGGTAGGTGTCGTAGCTTGTTTCGTGAATGATATACAGTGAAATCAGCAGGCAACAGACCAGTCCCATGGTTAAGCCAAAGAGATTGATGAACGAGATGAACTTATGTTTCATCAGGTTTCGCCAGGCCATTTTAAAATAGTTCTGTATCATATGTATTCTTTAGTTTGTGAGATAACTGTATTTATTCTGTTCGTAAACTGTTGGCAGGATTTGCGGATGCTGCTTTGAAAGTTTGTAAGCTAATAGTGAGTAGGGCTGCGAGAAACATGACGATTCCTGCCAGCAGAAATAACCAGAGATTGATCGGCGTTCTGTAAGCAAAATTCTGTAACCATTGATTCAACGCATACCAGGCAACCGGTGTGGCTATCACAAAAGCTACCATTACCAGCCATAAAAAGTCCTTGCTGAGGATGGTAACGATCTGGGCAACGGAAGCGCCTAACACTTTTCTTACACCAATCTCTTTGGTGCGCTGGTTAGTGGTGAATATCACCAATCCCAGTAAACCAAGGCAACTGATGAGTACGGCCAGACCGGTTGCCCATTTCAGCAAGCTGGCAATATGTTGCTCTGCACGATAGCTCTGTGCGATAGATTCATCCAGAAAATGATAGTCGAAATCTTCCTCAGGATAAATCTGTTTCCAGGCTTTTTCTATTTTGGCAATCGCTGTTTTCCAGTTACTGCCGTCCGCGTTTTTAGGAGGCAGGGTTACGGTAAATACATTGTTGATGAGATCCCAACTTCCCAATGCCAATGGTTTGATTTTCTGGTGAAGTGATTTCTGGTGAAAGTCTGCCAGTACACCCGTAACCAGCATTTTTTTATTGTCCCAGGTAAGGTATACGCCCACCGCATCTGCAGCCTGGCTGAATCCTAAGGTTTTTGCATAGGTTTGGTTAATGAGGAATTCGCGGGCCGTATCAGAAGCCGAATAGTTTTTTCCGG
>SCVK01000083.1 GCA_004297075.1 Chitinophagaceae bacterium | reverse complement strand
TGCGGTATTCGGCACACAGGTAGAAGTACCTACCATTGATGGCCGCGCCAAGATCAAAATTCCGGCGGGCACACAGAGTGGTAAGATCTTCCGCCTGAAAGGAAAAGGATTTCCGGAAGTACAGGGTTATGCCAAAGGCGATCAACTGATCCAGGTAAATGTGTGGACACCTCAACATGTAACCGCTGATGAAAAAGAAGCCCTCGAAAAAATGAGTAAGAGCGATAATTTTAAACCGCACCCCAGCAAAGGAGACAAGAGTTTCTTCGACAGGGTTCGGGAAGCATTCAGCTAAAACGATCAAAAAGAAAGGAGCACAATCAGTGCTCCTTTCTTTTTGATGCATATGCCTGGTACGGCAACAATTATTTCTCATTCTTCTTTCGTTTGCCAGGCTGGTATATTTTAATGGCTTTCTCTATCAGCGCCAGCAATTCTACCTGTTGTGGATGTTGAAGATTCACAGCAGACTGTGCCAGTGTCCATACATCTTCGGGCAAATAGTTTCTTGTATAGATTGATTTTTTGAGGATGGACCCAAACATGGCTACCGCTGCTGCAAAACGATAAGCGGAATCTGTTGCAGCAATGGGTTGTACCTGCTGCAGTACCGGGAAATTTTGCTTACGGGAACTATCGCTGCCGGGTAAACGGTACTGGATATAGGCATTGGCCAGCAGTGGTGTTGCAGTTGTTTGTTTACCTGGCACGATCTCAAAAATGGCCATCAGCGAATGGCCACTGCCTATTTCGCCACCTTCCAGTTCACTGGTACTGTCTTCGGCAGCATGTAATTTATTATCAAAACCAATCAGCCTGTATTGTTTGATGGTATTGGGCAGGAAACCGATCTTGAGAAAAGCATTATTGGCAACCGCATACAGGGTTTGTGTAAATTCTGTTACGAGGGTCTTTTGTGCTTCCTGCAGGTTATCGAGGTAGGCAAAATTGCCATTCCCCTTTTTGGCCAGTGCCTCCAGTTTACTGTCTTTGTAATTGCCCATGCCCACACCCAGGCAGGTTAAATAAATACCGGTCTGTTTGTAGCCGGCGATCATGTCTTCCAGTGCTGCTTCAGAAGTCTGGCCAATATTAAAATCACCATCCGTAGCCAGGATCACACGGTTATTTCCTTTTTTGATAAAACTTCTCCTGGCCAGCTCATAGGCAATGTGGATAGCATCTTCGCCCGGCGTATCGCCACTGGCTACCAGCGAGTCGATGGCTTGCCTGATCTTTTTCTTCTGGGCACCGCTGGTAGGAGGCAGGGCAATGCCTACACCACCACCATAGGTAACAATGGTGATGGTATCTTTTTCGCGGAGATTATCGGTGAGTAAAGTAAAAGCGGCTTGTAACAAGGGCAGCCGGTTGGGTTTGTCCATGGAGCCGGAGATATCGATCAGGAAAACCAGGTTGGAAGGCGGGATACTGTCGAGTGCCAGTTTGGGTGCGGTTACATGCAGAAAAAGCAGCTGGTTTTTTTCTTCCCATGGACAACTGGTTAACTGGCTCCGGCAGTTAAAATAACCCTGCTGTTGGGGGGCAGGGGCCTGTGTAAAATCAAAATAGTTCAGCATTTCTTCTATACGTACCGCATCAATCGGTACCATCATTTCATTGCTGAGAAAACGCCGGATATTACTGTAGGAAGCTTTATTGATATTCAGTGCAAATCCTGTTTCGGGATATTTATCCGCTTCAATAAAATCATTTTCTACCAGGTTACTGTAACTCTCGCCCGGCACAGAAAAGGAATTGTTTTTTTGTCTTCGGAGATTGGTGGTTAGAGATGCTAGCTTTCTATTGTATAAATGTGCCGTGGTAGGCAGCATTTTCATGAGCAGGGATTGAAACTTACGCGTATCAATTACCACTGTCAGGTCTTCATAACCATCTCTGCTGATGCGGATCGTATCTGTTATTTTGGAAACGGAGATGCCGAACGTGCCGCTGCTGCCACTGTAATACGGAAAACTGCCTTTGGAAGAGAGATTGATCCTGGCCCCCTGCAGCCACTGGCCCCGTTCATTCTTTACCTCACCGCGCAGGTAATACTGTGCCTGTGCAGTGGTAAAAAAAAGCAAACAATAGAGAACCCACCTGACTTTTTTCATCTGTCAACAGGGATTTCTATCAAATTACTGAAGAATGCCGGCAAAAAAGCAGGCGATATAAAGATTTACAGAATTTTTAAGCTTGTTCACTTAACTGGTACAGTTCGCGGATATTACGGCCCAGGCCATCATAATCCAGTCCATACCCCAGCACGAATTTATTCGGGATCGAGAAACAGCAATAATCAATATGTACCGGAAAAACAGTGGCATCCGGCTTGTGCAGCAACACAGCCACTTTCAGCGAAGCGGGTTGCTGGTTGCGTAGTTGCGGCAGGAACTCGTTCATGGTTTTACCGGTATCAATAATATCTTCCAGTATCACTACATGCCGATCGTTGATATCAGTATCCAACCCGATAGCAGTAACTACCTGCCCGGTAGATTTGGTGCCTTTGTAAGAAGCGAGTTTGATAAAACAGATCTCTGCTTCGATAGTGAGGTATTTGAAGAGATCCGATGTAAACATAAACGAACCGTTCAGGATGGCAATGAACAGGGGTTTCTTGCCCGCATAATCTTTGTCGAGCCCGGCCGCCAGTTCCTTCACTTTTTCCAGGATCAGGGTTTCCGGTAAATAGGGAACAAATGTTTTATCGTGAACGGTAATTACTGACATACAGCGTTTTTATAGAGTCCGGAAAATATGATCTTTATTTGGGAGTACGGGGTGCAGGTGTTGAGCCGGCAGTTACGGGGCGAAGATAGATCCTGTCGCCGGCAGTTACTACGGCTGTGCGTGCCAGGTGGTTGTATTCAAGCAAACTATCCAGCCGGATGGCTTCGAGCTGGCTGATGCTGTGCAGGGTTTCGCCATCGGCCACCATATGAAAATCTACGGCACCTCTTTTGGGTTTTCTTTCGATGAATAATAAACGGTTGGTATCGAGTACATCCATTGCCGGAAGATCATTGAATTCGAGCAGTTTGCTTAAAGGAATATCGAATTGATTGGCGAGCGACAAAAGGGAAGTTCCTTCTGCGGCATACGTCACTTTGGTATTGTTGATGGTAAAAATGCCGGTGGGATAACTGATGGTTTTTACGGCAGCAACAGGTGTTGCTGTGTTTTCTGGTTTGTTATCAGTAACGGGTTTTGTGTTTTCAACAGGTGTGTCTGCCTGTAGGGTCTGTTGGGGAGCCGTTTTCTCAGTAACTACCTGAACGGGTTCTGCGGCAGGCGTAACCGTGATGTTCTCTTTTACTTCAGCGGCCGGGCTTGTTCTGCGTGAAAGTGCCGCCAGGGTATACTGCTGCAGGTTATGTTCGTTGATCAGTTTCAGCAGGCGTTGCGGGTATGTAGTACTGGTTGCATAACCCGCTTTTTTCAATCCATAGGCCCATCCCTCATAATCGGTAGGATCGAGTGTAAAGAGGAAAGCATAATGCGGACGCGTTTTCAGAAAATCAGAATGGTCGCGGTAAGATTCGGCGGAACTATTGTACACCCTGAAACATTCTCCCTTAGCGTCATCATCATGGTAGGTTTTGGCACCGGTCCATTCGGTTTTGCATTTAATGCCGAAATGGTTATTCGACGTTTTTACCAATGCACTTTCGCCTGATTGTGATTCCAGTATTCCCTGTGCCAGTGTAATCGCCGCAGGCACACCGGTACGGATCATTTCTTCGATGGCCAGGTCTTTGTAAGCATTTACATAGGCCGTCACTTTTTCTTTCTGTGCCCGGGCCGTAAAACTGCCGAGGATACAAAAGAAGAGGATCAGTTTTTTCATGCTATTTCTTTTTGATCAGCAACACCCCGTCGCGTATGGTCAGCAGCACCTGCTCGGTACGGGGGTCTTTGTTTACATGTTCATTAAAGGCATCAATGGCTTTGGCATTTTTACCACTAAGTGGTTCCTGCAGCACTTCGCCATGAAACAATACATTATCGGCCAGTATCAGCCCTCCGGGGCGTAACCGGGGCACTATTTGTTCATAGTACCCGATATACCCGGTTTTATCCGCATCCAGGAAAACAAGGTCCCAGACAGGGGCAAGCCGGGGTATGATATCGGTGGCATTACCAATGTGCAAATGTATCTGCTTATTCTTTTCCGATTTGCTAAAATTTGCCCTCGCAGTGGCCGCATCGGCCTCCCGCAATTCGATCGTGTGCAATTCGCCACTTTCAGCCAGGCCCTCGGCCAGACAAAGGGCGCTATACCCCGTAAAAGTGCCTATTTCCAGTATATAGCGTGGTTGAATCAGAGAACTCATCATCGACAGCAACCGCCCCTGTACATGCCCGCTCAGCATATGTGAGAGCGGATGATCGGCCATGGTGCGCTGGTTCACCTCCTGTAACAGGGCATCTTCCGGGGAAGTATGTTTTGCCGCATAAGCTTCTGCCTGGGGGAGGATGAGGTGCATGGGCAAATATAAGCAATGATAGAATGATAGAATGATAGCATGATAGAATGAAAAAAAATTATTCACTCATTCTATCATGCTATCATTCTATCATTAATATTAATAGGGTCTACGCCTGTAACGTTTCCTCCGCGGGTTTTGAGATCAACCAGAGGCCGGTGAAAGTAATGAGGCCGTTGATGATCAGGAGTTCGAGGCCCAGTTCGAAGGAACCGAAAATTTGTTTCTGGAAACGGTCCAGGAAAAAACAGATGATGGGGGAGGCGATACAGACAAAGGGCACCAGTTTGTCGTTCACTTTTCTTTTCAGCAGGATGCCGAAAGTGAAGAGACCGAGTAAGGGTCCGTAAGTGAATGTGGCCACTTTTAAGATCACACCGATCATGCTGGAATCATTGATCCATTTGAACATCATCACAAATAACAGGAAGATGGCGGCAAAGGAAAGGTGTACCCGCTGGCGCATTTTTTTCTTCTGCGCGTCTGTGAGGTCATTTCTTCTTTGCATGCCAATGATATCGATACAGAAAGTGGAAGTAAGCGCGGTAATGGCACCGTCGGCACTGGGGAACAGGGCCGAGATCAGGGCAATGATAAAGATCACCGACACAAAAGGCGGCATGTGCTGCAGCGCTATGGCAGGGAATAATTTATCACCGGTTACATCCAGGTTCAACTGGGCAGCATAGAGGTACAATAAACCACCGAGGAAGAGGAAGATCAGGATCACGACCATCAGTACGATTGACATAGAGATCACATTCTTCTGCGAATCTTTCAGTGTTTTTACAGAGATATTCTTCTGCATCATTTCCTGATCCATGCCCGTCATGGTAACGGTGATGAACGCACCTGCCAGGATCTGTTTTACAAAAAACAGTTTACTGTTGGGATCGGTGAAGAAAATTTTGGAATAACCTTTCTCGCCCATGGCCTGCAGGCTTTCGGTAAAACCCATGTTCATATTACTGAGGATGTATACCACGCAGATGATCAGTCCCAGTAACATACAGGTGGTTTGCAGGGTATCGGTCCAGACAATGGTTTTTACACCCCCTTCATACGTATACAGCAGAATCATCACCAGAATGATCAGGGTAGTGGCCCAGAAGGGTACATGAAAACTGTTCAGGATGGCTTCCTGCAGGATATTTACTACCAGGTACAAACGCGCCGTGGCACCGAGTATGCGCGACAGGATAAAAAAGCCCGCACCGGTTTTATAGGAAGTAAAACCCAAACGGTTGTGCAGGTAATTGTAAATGGAAGTGAGGTTGAGCTTATAGTATAAAGGCAGCAACACATAGGCAATGACAAGGTAACCGAGCAGATAACCCAATGTGATCTGGAAATAGGCAAAGGATTCTTTGGCCACGGCACCGGGTACACTTACAAACGTAACACCACTTAAAGAGGTACCTACCATGCCGAATGCCACCAGCATCCAGTTACTGCTTTTGTTGCCGATGAAAAAAGAATCATTGGTGCTGTTTTTGCCGGTATACCAGGCAACACCGAGTAAAATGAGAAAGTATGCAATAACAAAGGAAAAAAGCAATAATGGCGACATATGGGGGTGGTTAAGTGATGAGCAAACGAAAACGGAAAGTAGTAAAAATTTTTAACCTGTTGTACTATAAAAATAAGCCTGACAGTCGGGAGTTCTTAATCGCGGTTGTCCGGTGAAAACAGCTGGCCTTCTCTGTGTAACTCCCAATCTCTGCGGCTCTGTGTTGAAAAACACTACTCTATCCCAATTACCCAATGGCATCTATCTTATTTTTTTAACACGGAGGCCTCAGCGTAGCAGAGGTACACAGGGATATTCAGCGTTTTAAAGTGCCAAGCCGCCTGCACAATCAATAAGCCGTGAAATCAGGCCTGTTAAGAATTTCAAGTAAATCAGATACATTTTACCTAAGACCACAAAAATGTGGCATTACCCAATAGCACAATACGGTAATTTTTTTTAACCTATTTTGCTATCTCAAATTTTGGTGTATGCGTGTAAGCAATATTGCGGTGTTCTGTGGGTCAAAATCCGGTGCCAATCCTTTGTACGAACAGGAAGCAGCGGTTTTGGGTAAACTGATGGCGGAAAAAAAATTAACGATCGTTTACGGCGGTGGTAACAAGGGATTGATGGGTGCCGTGGCCAATGCCTCGATGGACGAGGGAGGCAAAGTGATCGGCGTGATTCCCAAAGTGTTACTGGAATGGGAGGCGCAGCATGAAGGTATCACCGAATTGCGGGTGGTAGAAGATATGCATGTGCGTAAAAAGACGATGTACGAGCTATGCGATGCGGCCATTGTACTCGCCGGCGGAAACGGAACCTTAGATGAATTATTTGAAATGCTTACCTGGAACAACCTCAATATCCACAACAAAAAAATTGTGCTGTTAAATACGGCGGGTTTCTATCAACACCTGATCGCACATATAGATACCATGGCCGGTGAAGGATTTCTGTATGATAACTGGCGGAAGCGCCTGATCGTTTGCGATACGGCGCAGGCAGCTATCGACGCCTTGGTTTAAGATACATGCCAAACCCCGCCCTGAATACCGGTAATGGATCGTTGTACTGATCGCGGTAAGGAGAGTTCAGGTTCTGCATCACATCGATCATCAGGGTAACATAGGAATAGTGTGAGCCCAATACACGGGTACCATAACCTACGCCCACCAGTAAACTGCCGGCATTATATTTATAAGTGCCTGATTGTCCGGTAACCACATTTTTCTGGCTCGAGCTGATCCAGTTATATTCAGGCTGTACCTGGAAGTGCAGAAAACTCAGCGGCCATACACGCAGAAAAGGACCTCCCCCGAAATTGAAATTGCGGAAACGGATATTACTGAAATCAGAGGCATTCTGCGAAAAGTAGTTGATGTTGAGCGATACACCCGCATCTAACCAGCGGGTTACACTATACCCAACTTCCGGGTTCAGACCCACATTAAAGGAACGGTTGGCAATACCCAGGTTCAGGCTGGTTCCGAGGAAAATATTCTCTTGTTTGAATTTGCCTTTTTGCTCATCAGCGCCCTGTTGTTGGGCAGAAGCTGTGGTGCAGATGGTCCATAGAAAGAATGCAACAGTCAGTTTCAGGTTCTTCATAACACGCATTTACTGCAAACCTACTCAATTCATCAGGTATGCAGATTTTTTGTTATCTAAAAAAATGTTAGGATCAGGTAAAAAAACAGGGTTTTGCGCAAAACCTTCACTGTCAACCCTCAGGCGGCTCTTTTTCAGGCCGGATACCCAATTTGTTGCAATAGCCGAAAATGATTTCTAAAACATTCAAAATACGTGAGTTATCTATATCTATTATTTAGGTAAGTGGGAACTCTTTTGGATATTCTGCAAGAAACCCGGTATCGGTTGCATTTTTTTTATGTGTACCCGCAACACATAAAAAAATCGGAAAGGGTTAAACAATTACTTTTGTATTTTAACTAACGTTTGTTCGTATATGATGGCTGCTACTATGGATCCCAAACAGATACTACAGGAATTAGGGTTTACCCCCAAAACAACTATTCATTACCAGTTATCGCCCGAAGAACTGGCAGAACAGACCGTTCTGCGCGGCCAGGGTGTGCGGAACGATACCGGCGCGCTCTGTATCCGTACCGGAGAATTTACCGGGCGCAGTCCGAAAGACAAATTCATTGTAAAAGATGCGCTGACGGAATCTACGGTTGACTGGAACGGCTTTAATATCCCCATCGACGAAAAATATTTTCACCAGCTGAAGAAAAAACTGCTGGATTATTTAGCTGCCAAAGAAGAAGTATGGGTGCGCGATGCACAGGCCTGCGCCGATCCGGCTCACAGGATGAATATCCGTGTGATCAACGAACATCCCTGGAGCAACCTGTTTGCACACAATATGTTCCTGCGCCCGGCAGAGGAAGAATTGGCAGTGTTTGAACCTGAGTGGCAGATCATACAGGCTCCGGGTTTTACGGCAGACCCTGCAGAAGATGGAACGAGGCAACACAATTTTGCCGTTATTTCCTTTGCACAGAAAACCATCCTGATAGGCGGCACCGGTTATACAGGCGAGATCAAAAAAGGCATTTTCAGTGTGCTCAATTTTCTGCTGCCCAACGAAAGAAATGTATTGAGCATGCATTGCAGCGCCAATATGGGTAAGGAGGGAGATGTGGCCGTGTTCTTTGGCCTGAGCGGCACCGGTAAAACCACCCTTAGTGCCGACCCCAACCGCAAACTGATAGGCGATGATGAACATGGCTGGACAGATACCACCGTATTTAATTTTGAGGGCGGTTGTTATGCCAAAACCATTGACCTGAGCGAGGAAAAAGAACCGGAGATCTTTCGCGCCATCAGGCCCGCGGCATTGGTTGAGAACATCCAATTTTATCCCGGTACATTACAGATCGATTTCAGCAGTAAAGCCATAACAGAAAACACAAGGGTGAGTTATCCTTTGGGATATATCAGCAATGCGCTGGAACCCAGTATTGGCGGACTGCCCAAAAATATTTTCTTTTTAACCTGCGATGCCTATGGGGTATTACCTCCCATCAGCAGGTTGTCGGCAGGGCAGGCCATGTACCAGTTTATCAGTGGTTATACTGCAAGGGTTGCCGGTACCGAAGCGGGAGTTACAGAACCCAAATCTACTTTCAGTGCCTGTTTTGGGGCGCCGTTCCTGCCCCTGCATCCCGGTAAATACGCCGAAATGCTGGGCGAAAAAATGCGCAAACACGAAGTAAATGTATGGATGATCAATACCGGCTGGAGCGGCGGGCCCTATGGCATTGGTAACCGCATGAAACTGAGCTATACCCGTGCCATGATCACCGCGGCGCTGGAAGGCAAGCTGGATAATGTGGGGTATGAAACACACCCCGTATTCGGGATGGAAATGCCTCTGAGCTGCCCCGGCGTACCACCGGAAATTTTAAACCCACGCAGCACCTGGGCGGATAAAACTGCCTATGATGCGAAAGCGAAGGACCTGGCTATTCAATTTGTGCAGAATTTTGAAAAATACGCTTCGGGCGTTTCGGAAGAAATTCTGCAGGCCGCACCCAAAATCTAACTGCTTACTTGTCCCGCCATGGCGGGATTCAATGGTCTCTTCGGTTGCTTGTCTGTTACAAGGAACGCCACCCAAAAGGTGGCGTTTTCTGTTATGGTTTTTATGTATGCCTGAATGGGTGATTACTTATTGCCATCTACAGCCTCATCAAAAGGGGGATACAGAGGCGAGCCATATTACATTGGTTTAGACGCAGTTATAATATGGGCCAACACCTCTCTATGACTTATCATTTATTTTCTCTACATTCAATTTTGTGCTGGTTATACACGCAAAGCCCACGTATAGGGCTGCATTGACGCTATATAATAGCGTCAATGACTAAGTTAGCCGCCATTAATTATGATCATAACTCAAATAATAATTCAATCTATTACGATTATTGTCGGCCTATTGTTGTTTTTTCTAATTAAAAGCTACTGGCCTAAATACTTCGAAACCAAAGGCACAAATCAGGCAACAAAGGAGGATATTGGAGAAATAACTACAATTGTTGAAGAGATAAAGAAAGACCTGCTTAAAGAAACAGAATTATTAAAAGCCCAGTTATCCTTAACCAATCAACATCGATTAAATATAAAGACTGCGGAGATTGAAGCTCTAATCAATTTAAACAATAAAGCGTCCTCTTGGTTATATTACTTAGTTCGTTTTGACTTCACAAGTTATGCAGTGGACAACTTTCGGGAAATGGCTGATTCTAAAATTGAGTTTTCAAAACGACAATATGAATATGACATTGCTCAAGCACATGTAAACTTGTTTATGCACGACAAAGAGTTATTGGAACTAATTCGAGAGTTTACTTTGAATATTCTAAAATATGAAAGAAGATTAGGGGTCGCAATTAATACAGCGAATTATTTATTTTCAATTTATGAACTCAAATTGAAAAGACCAAATGCTAATGAACTAGATTTAGTAGGAGAACATCAAGAAAAGTTTATGGAATTCTATAACACATATCAAGAAGAGAGCCTTCTGATTTATGAAATTGTATATAAAGCTCATGGTAAATTAGTAAGACTTTTGCATCAACGATTAAAACAGATTGATTCCTCAGAAAACGGCGGCTAACATCAGCTTTGCAAAAGTTGGGCGGACGAATATCGCCCATCAGCTGTAGGAATTCTGACCCGGCTTCAGTAATTTAGGCTTCAACTAATCGAGTCTTTAGTGGCCTAAGCGAACAGCAGAACCCTTCCCCCAACCTTCGCAAAGCCCAGGACGTTGGCGGCAATATTAGACCGACATTCCCCAAGACAAAGAAACATTGACTTTTGACATCGACATCTCAAATATTGCACCCAGCCATTCAAAGTGACTATCGGAAATTGCGCGAAACATTTCATTTTGACAGCTATTATGCAATTCAAATCCTAATTAGACGGCTTGATGTTGTGAGTATGTTCTTTTGGAATAGCAAGCACATGAACGAAGAACAAGTACAAGAAAGTCGCGAATTTTTCAATTTTGGCTGGGCACCATTCATGAAACTTTTTCTCAAGGATCATAACTACAATATACCGCACCAATTTATTCAAACTCATCAAAGAGACTATGACTGGGCTGACTCTGTAATATTGCATTCCGGTCGATTAGCGTTTTGCAAACAATTTTTAGATTATGAAAAAGCTGATTTACTCCGTTTCATCAATGTAAAGGAAAATGAATTTGAAATAAAATATCCCAACGAGCAAATAGGACACGCGTATTTTGAAAGGAAGAGTGTGGATTTTTTCAGAGAAGAAATTGTCAATAGAATAATTAAAGACAAGAAGACAAAAAATCTACTTACTGAAAGTGAAATAAAACTAAAGCTGAGAGAAATAATTAAAAATCCTTTCGGCAAATTTATTAGCTATGCTACGACCGAAGAAATAGATGAATACTACAATGAAAAAGGCCATCATCATATTTTAAGGATTCAGAGTTATGATGACTTTGATACAAAAGACACTTTTGGAGGAATAGAATACTGGAAATATGTTGACTTAATAGAAATCATCTGTGGGGTTGCAATTATGCACACAGATGCTTGCATTGAACTTACTAAAATGAACTCAAAGGTTGATATGCATAATATCCTTTCCTACATGTATTTTAAAGATAGCACCATCAAGATTTATTCAAATTACTTTGGGGTGAATGATGAGGTGATAGAGCAAATGATTTCGTGTGTCACGTTAAGTAAAGAGAATTATGAGTACTATTTGGACATTCCTGCTCCAGCCCCTCCAATGTATTTTCAGGTTTCCGAAAATCAATTGATTCGTTCAGTCGCAGGCTGCCTTGGGAATCCATTTAGATTTTTGAATGCAGAACTAAAACGGAAATATAAGAGGGATTATGACATTGCTGTTAATAATCGAGAAAACAGATTTAGGAAAGAACTTTTTCTTTTCTTCCCTCATGAGCGAATTATCAAAATTTCCAAAGAAATTAATCTCTCATATAATGGAATGCGGACTGACATTGACGCTGTGGCTTATGATAAGGAAACAAAAACTTTAGGGATATTTCAATTAAAATGGCAAGATCCATTCGGCCACTCAATGAAGGAGCGTTTTAGTAGAATTTCAAACCTATATCCAAAAGCTAAAGAGTGGATTGAAAAAATGAAGTTTTGGTTTTCAAACAGTGACACAAAAACAATTTTAAACTCTTTACAAATCACAAAGTACTTTCCTGAGGCCAAAGAAATTTCAGAAGTATGTGTGTTTGTTATTTCGAGAAATGATATTCATTTTACTGGAATCAAAACAGACGAAAGAGTTGCTTGGGGATCATGGCATCAAATAATCGAGTCGCAAGCACGAATTGAAACTAAATTTGACGACCCAATAAGAGAAATGTTTGTAAAGCTAAAAACGTTCACACCAGAGAATCGAATGAAAAGAGAGGAAATGCCGACACGCCAAAACTTTGAGGTGTGCATTGGGGATTACAAAGTCTTTTATAAGGAATAGGTTTTTTTAGTCTCCGCAGATTCTGTGTTAAATACCAAGTAATTCAAATTATTTATTTTTGTTCTTTAGGCGGCATAAGCCAGCCTGTTTAGAGTAGCGGCCTATTGTGGCCGCTCTCTAATCTTAACTGGCCAATT
>SCVK01000082.1 GCA_004297075.1 Chitinophagaceae bacterium | reverse complement strand
AAACAGACCCACGAAAATGAAGAGGATCCAGTTGGCTTTGTAAGGCGTTTTGTATTTAGGGTGCAGATCGCCGAAAACTTTCGGGATCAGTCCATCGTTACTCATGGTATAGAAAATCCGGCTCTGGCCCATCAACATCACCAGGATCACCGAAGAGAAACCGGCCAGGATGGCCACAGTTACACTGGTTCCCAGCCACTCGTATCCTTTCATATAGGTCTGGATGGCATAGGCAACAGAGGCTTCTTTACCGGCTGTTTTAAATTCGGTATAGTTGGCCACACCGGTTAATACGTGTCCGAAGAGGATGTATAAAATGGTACAAACCACCAGCGAACCCAGGATCCCGATCGGCATGTCGCGTTTGGGATTTTTGGCTTCCTGTGCGGCGGTAGACACAGCATCAAAACCAATAAAGGCAAAGAACACGATGGCGGCTCCGCCCAATACACCGCCCCATCCCCATTTGAAGAATCCGTCGTGTCCGATGGTTCCCTGTGGAATCAGGTAAGGGGTATGGTTTTCGGGTTTGATAAACTGCCAGCCAAAACCGATGAATAATAAAACGATGGCCACTTTTACAAATACGATGATCATGTTTACAAAAGCAGATTCCTGTGATCCTTTGATAAGCAGCAGGGTCAGCAATAACAGGATGATCAGTGCCGGTGCGTTCATGATACCGGTGGTAGAAACAACCAGACCGGTAAGGTTGGCAGGCAGAACATGGAACTGGTCTTCGCTTAGTAATAACACGCCATTCTTCACAGATTTGGCTACTTCGGGCACAGCGGCTACGATCTGGTTAACAGCGTCGCCGGTTACTTTGTGCAGACTTTCAAACGGGGAGTGGCACCATTCATATGGTATCGTCCCCCCCAACAAATTATTCAGGTACTCGCTCCAGGCGATAGATACGGTGGCTGCACCTAATGCATATTCCATGATCAGGGCCCAGCCGATGATCCAGGCTACCAGTTCGCCCATGGTTACATAGCTGTAGGCATACGCGCTACCGGCAATGGGTATCATGGAAGCAAATTCAGCATAACATAATCCGGCAAATGCACAACCGATGGCGGCTACTACAAATGATAAGGTAACTGCAGGACCGGCAGCTTCAGCAGAGGCAGCAGCGGTTCGTACAAACAGACCGGCGCCAATGATGGCACCAATGCCCAATGCGATGAGATTACCCGCACCCAGCGTTCTTTTTAAACCCTTTTCTGAATCTTCTGCCATAGCCAGCATGGCCGTCAGAGATTTCTTTCTGAATAAACTCATAAGTACAGTAGTTAAGTTTTCTTTAATTAAAAAGTAGCGGCAAAATAGGCAATTCTGCCATTTTCGCTCCAAAAGATTTATAAAACGGTGAATAGGGTATCACAACAGGCCATTTCAGCAGAAATCTTATATTGCGACACTAATTTGCCCGCCAAATGAAGAAATCGAACAGGCTTACCCTTTATATAATTGTGGCAATGATTGCCGGTGTGCTGCTGGGCTATCTGATCCATACCCAATCGAGTCCTGAATTCATCAAATCCTTTTCCATTAATATCAAGCTGCTGACCACTATTTTCCTGCGGCTGGTACAGATGATTATTGCGCCATTGGTATTCTCAACGCTGGTGGTGGGTATTGCCAAACTGGGTGATCTGAAAACTGTGGGTAGGGTAGGTGGCAAAGCCATGTTGTGGTTCATTACCGCTTCGCTGGTGAGTTTGTTGCTGGGTATGATGCTGGTGAACCTGTTCAAACCCGGTGCCGGTATAGACCTGAGTAATGCGGATGTGAGCGGGGCCAAGGACCTGGTGGGTAAAACACAGGAATTCAATATCCAGAAATTTATCGAACACGTTTTTCCAAAAAGTGTGATCGAGTCCATGGCCAATAATGAGATCCTGCAACTGGTGATCTTCAGTATCTTTTTCGGGATCGCAACAGCGGCGCTTGGCGATAAAGCCAAAGTAGTAGTAAAGGGATTAGACGCTGTGGCACATGTGATCCTGCGTATGGTGAATTATGTGATGAATTTTGCCCCGCTGGGTGTGTTTGGTGCTATATCAGCAGTGATTGCCACCAAGGGACTGGAAGTATTTATTTTTTACGGCAAATACCTGCTCTACTTTTTAATAGGTATCGCTGCTTTGTGGGCGGTATTACTATTGGTCGGTTTTCTGGTATTGGGAAAACGTTTACCCGAATTACTGAAAAGAATTTTCCCGCCGCTGATCATTGCTTTCAGTACCACCAGCAGTGAAGCGGTTTTTCCGAAGCTGACAGATGAACTGGAAAAATTTGGTTGCAAGGATAAAATTGTGGCATTCATTTTACCGCTGGGTTATTCGTTTAACCTGGATGGAAGTATGATGTACATGACTTTTGCCAGCATTGCCATTGCCCAGGCCTATGGTATACACCTGGATCTGGGAACCCAGTTAACCATGTTGCTGGTACTGATGCTGACGAGTAAGGGTATTGCCGGCGTACCGCGGGCTTCGCTGGTAGTGGTAACCGCTACCTGTGCCATGTTTAATATTCCACCGGAAGGTATTGCATTGATATTGCCGATCGATCATTTCTGTGATATGTTCAGAACAGCAACCAATGTATTGGGCAATGCTTTGGCCACCAGCGTGGTAAGTAAATGGGAAAATTCTCTGGAACCGGCAGCTGCCATCACCGAATAAGCGATCATTATGTTAGCAGATATTTTGTTATCCTCTTTTCACTGGAGCCAGTTATTGCAACCCCAGTTTTATATCGAACATGGCGGCTTATGGCTGATCCTGTTCGTGGTATTTGCTGAAACAGGCTTATTTGCCGGTTTTTTTCTGCCGGGCGATAGCCTCTTATTCGTGGCAGGCATCTATAGCTCCAATATTGCCAATGAGATCATTAAAACGGATAACGAATATGTAGGTTTGTTTTTATTGCTGGTACTGATATCTCTGGCCGGTATTGCCGGTAATATGGTAGGTTATTGGTTCGGCCGCAAAGTAGGGCCGGCCATGTATGGCTGGAACGAGAACATGCTTTTCAAAAGAAAATATTTACGACAGGCACATGATTTTTATGAGAAACATGGGGGAGGAGCTATTGTGATCGCACGATTTATTCCCATTATCAGAACCTTTGCACCCATTGTTGCCGGTATTGTTGAAATGGACCGGAAAAAATTTGTCTTTTATAATATTATTGGCTGTGTGGCCTGGGTATTCAGTATGCTTTTTGGCGGGCATTTTTTACAGAAGTGGATCCTGGCAGAGTTTGGCTTTGATCTGAAAGACCATCTCGAAATAATTGTATTGGGTATCGTACTGGTAACCACCGCTCCCATCATCTACAAATTGCTGTTCAACAAACACAAAGACCCACCGCATACCGATCAGGCATGAGTGTAACCCCCAAACAATATGGTGTCTTTTCGCTGCCTGTGATTGTTGGGGCATTGGGTTTTTTTGTGGATGTGTATGACCTGCTGCTCTTCTCTATTATCCGCAAACCCAGCCTGGAATCTTTGCACCTATCTCCGGAAGAAGTATTAACGCAGGGAGAGATCATTATCAGTGTGCAGATGATCGGTCTGACACTGGGTGGTGTGATCTGGGGTATCATGGGCGATAAAAAAGGAAGATTAAGCGTACTCTTCGGCTCCATCATTTTATATTCCCTTGCCAATATTGCCAATGGCATGGTACAAACCGTACCGCAATATATTCTATTACGTTTTATAGCAGGTATCGGTCTGGCCGGTGAACTCGGTGCGAGTATTACCCTGGTGTCAGAAATGTTGCCAAAAGAAAAAAGAGGTATTGCGGCATCTGTGATTGCTGTAGTGGGAGTGTTTGGAGCGATTGCTGCTTTTTTTGTATACCAGACCTTCCAGGACTGGCGTCTTTGTTTTTATATCGGTGGGGTAATGGGCTTACTGTTATTATTACTGCGTGCCAATGTAATGGAGAGCAGCATGTATGATCAGGTGAAGCATTCAGGAGTGGTGCGGGGGAGTTTCATTATGCTCTTTAATAAAAAAGAGCGGGCGTTACGTTACCTGAAAGGCGTACTCATTGGTTTGCCGGTTTGGTATGCCATTGGCGTGCTCGTAACTTTTTCTGATAAGTTCGGCAAAGAGTTCGGGATAGAAGGCGTAGAACCGGGTAAAGCCATTATGTACCAGTATGTAGGCATTGCCCTGGGCGATCTGAGTGCAGGTTTGTTCAGCAATTATCTGAAAAGCCGGAAAAAAGCGCTCTTTACTTTCTTCGGTATCCTTAGTCTGTTCATCATTCTATTCTTTTTGCAGGGCAGTGGATGGGGAACGGTTCAATCCATGTACCTGATCTGCAGTTGCCTGGGTTTTGGTGCGGGCTTCTCAGTGTTGTATATTACCATGTCGGCAGAACAGTTTGGCACCAATCTCCGCGCTTCCACCGCCATTTCCATTCCGAATGTGGTGCGTGGGGTGTTGCCGTTGATCATACTGCTGCATCGGGGATTAAGGAGTCTGACGGGTGATTATATTACCGGGGGATGGATGACGGGAGGCATTATTATGCTGCTGGCTGTAGTGGCAGCTTATTATACAAAGGAGAGTTTTGGAAAGGATATGAATTTTGTGGAAGAGGGGTGAGTGATTAATGAGTGAATGAGTGGGTGAGTGAATGAGTGAATGTTCCTTTTTTTGATTGTTATTGCTAAAGCTTGTTATTATGACTGAGAAAAAGTTTGGGATCTTATCTGTTCCGGTGATCGTTGCAGCATTGGGGTATTTTGTAGATATCTACGATCTGCTGCTGTTTACCATTGTGC
>SCVK01000081.1 GCA_004297075.1 Chitinophagaceae bacterium | reverse complement strand
TTTGTCGAGGCTGAGCATGGATGCCTGTTTATACCTGAACCAGAATTTTGATTTTATCAGTTTCCCGGCTTCTTTAACCACCGGCTCCAGTATCATGCCGCATAAAAAGAACCCGGATGTATTTGAACTGGTTCGCTCTTACTGCAACCGTTTAAAAGCTTTACCAAACGAGATCCTGCTCATGACCAGTAACCTGCCTTCGGGTTATCACCGGGATCTGCAGTTACTGAAAGAACACCTGTTCCCCGCTTTTCAGACACTCAAAGACTGTTTGACCATGGTAAGCCTGATGCTGGCAAACATCTCTGTCAAGGAAAATATCCTGGCAGACGATAAATACAAATATGTATTCAGCGTAGAAGAAGTGAACAAACGCGTTTTACAGGGCGTTCCCTTCCGCGATGCATATAAAGAGATCGGTATGGCCATCGAAGAGGGGCGTTTTGCCTATACCACCCAGGTAAACCATGTGCATGAAGGCAGTATCGGTAATCTTTGTACTGCCCAGATAAATGCCATGATGCAACAGACCCTATCCCAATTCGGATTTGAGAAAGTACACACAGCTATCGAAAAACTGGTGGGGTAGCTAGTAAAAATATCGTTTCTTTGACCTTCACAAAATCAACCACATGAAACAATCGTTTATTGTTTTTTCTTTGTTCCTGCTGGCTACCGCCGGCTTTTCTCAGGCAAAAAAACCGGCTACTGCCGCTAAACCCGCAGCCAAACCGGCCGTGGCTGCCAATCCTTTTAAAAACAATGTGGACAGTACCAGTTATGCATTGGGCATCCGTATCGGACAAAGCCTGAAACAACAAGGTTTCGATAATATTAATATGGCTCTTTTTCAAAAGGCACTGGCCGATCAACGCGCCAATAAAACGGTTTTGTTAGATGATGCTGCTATCCAGCAATGTTTTACCCGCTTCCAGGAAAATGCGGTGAGCATTAAAGCTGCAGGCGCTATTAAAGAAGGTAAAGCCTTTCTGGAAAAAAATGGCAAACGTGCCGGTGTGGTTACCTTACCCAGTGGTTTGCAATATGAAGTGCTGAAAGCCGGTACAGACAATACCCGCCCTACACTGGCCAGCAAAGTAAAATGTCATTATACAGGTACCCTGCTGAACGGAACCAAATTCGACAGTTCGGTAGACAGGGGCGAACCCATCACTTTTGCCCTCGCTAACGTGATCCGCGGCTGGCAGGAAGGGTTGCAACTGATGACCGTTGGCAGCAAATGGAAATTATACATTCCTGCAGATCTCGCCTATGGCGATAATGGTCCGCCCAATATCGGTCCCGGCGCTACCCTGGTTTTTGAAGTGGAACTATTAGGAGTAGAGAACTAAACAAACATCGTTCAACCGAACAGGGAAATACCGGAACCGTGGAGGGTTCGCACCGGTATTTCCCTTTTTGTTTTGCAAAACCTCTCTGTATTTCCGTGAATGCTGTGTTGAAAAATGACAGCTGCTAATGGATGATAGGGAATGAGTGGTGTTTTTCAACACAGAGACACTGAGCCGGGGAGTTTCGCAGAGGGAGTGCCCTTCCTAACTAATAGCAATTCCTTTAACCTTCATTAACCTTTCCCCAAAGTTCATTAACTGCTTCTCTGCATCTGGCCGGTTAGTTTTGTGCTACTAAAAATTACCATGGCTATGCTCCGTATCATTACCCTGCTTT
>SCVK01000478.1 GCA_004297075.1 Chitinophagaceae bacterium | reverse complement strand
GCTCGATCTTGGCGTCAGTGGTGATCGGGTCGGAGAGATCGACGACGGTGCCGTCGAGCGCCATCGCGACGGTGCGCTTCAGCAGGGAGGGAGAGATGCCCTTGGCGATCTCGGCTCCGGTGATGCCGGAGGGGAATTCGCGCTTGGCGCCATCGGGAAATGTCAGGGAGATCGTCATGGATCGCTATCCTGCTCACTCGGGGATACAAGCCCCGTAAGACTAGGCCGGCTACGGATGTGAGGATTGCGCTCCGTCGCCCGTGGCCGGTTCGGCGTCGGAATCGAAAGCCGCCGGCACATTCGTCCCGCGCCAGCGGCCATAGGCCCACGGCCTATACCACCTCGCATCGGGCGGCAATGCCTCGCAGACGATGTCGATGCCGCTCGTGCCCCACGGATTGCAGCGGCAGATTCGGGCAAAGCCAGCCCAGCCGCCACGCCACAGCCCGAAGCGCAGGATCGCCTCGTCGGTATAGGCAGAACAGCTCGGCCAGTGCCGGCAATGCCGCCCGACCAGCATGGAAAGGCTCAGCTGATAGCCGCGAATGGCGAAATGTGCGGCTTTTCGGGGGAAAAGCGCGACGCTTCGCAGCAGCGAAAATCTTTGCTTAACAAAGAGACGCTGGAATAGATCGTCTGCTTCGTTTCGTTCAGCCACAACCAGAACCGCTTCCCTTGCTCGATACCGGAAACATGATGCGCGCCGCTCGCTTTCGCCAAGCCCTCGTTCGCAAGGCTTCCGTCAGGACCGCCCTCCTCGGCGCCGGCCTCGCGCTTGGCCTCGGCCTCGCAATGCCGGCATCGGCCCAGCAGCGGCCATACCTGCTCTGGCTGGACGGTGCCAAGCTCGACATCGCGCATATCATCGGGCTGCCGCCGGCGCAGAACAGCCCCGAGGGCAAGGCCGAGTTCGAGCAGGTCCAGCAGATCAGCGCGAACCGCACGCCCGAGCGCGAGAAGGCCGCCATCGCCGACCAGCGTCTCGCGCTGGTCAATTTCCTGAACGGCATGGACACCGGCTATGTCGACAACACCCATCGCGAGGTCAGGCTGCTCTTCCGCGAGGCGCAGGTCGAGCTCGGCATCCTCCTGAAG
>SCVK01000080.1 GCA_004297075.1 Chitinophagaceae bacterium | reverse complement strand
AGGGATTCGAACCCTCGGTACAGTTTAACCCGTACGGCAGTTTAGCAAACTACTGGATTGAGCCACTCTCCCACCTCACCGTCCTGCTCTTTTCAGAGAGGGCTGCAAAAATAGGTTGCCAATAGTTAACTGCCAAAAATGTATCCCAAAAACCTGAAAAATAAACATCCCGAGCGTGGATACGCCCGGGATGTTTTTATAATGCGTTGTATAAATCTGCTTACATAGCCGCCAGCTGTACTTTCTGGGTCAGTTCCATCACGTTTTCACGGAAGATAGAATCTGTGTCCATCAGGTCTTTTACGGTCTGGCAGGAGTGGATCACCGTGGTATGATCGCGGCCGCCAAAATGCTCTCCAATGGTTTTGAGGGAGTTTTTGGTAAACGCTTTGGCCAGGTACATCGTGATCTGCCTTGCCTGTACGATCTCACGTTTGCGGGTTTTCTGCAATAATTTGTCGTAAGACACATCAAAATACTCACATACCATTTTCTGGATCGCGTCGATAGTGATCTCTTTGCTGCTGGTCTTAACAAAATTGCGGAGCACTTTTTTGGCCAGTTCTACATCAATATCTTTTTTATTGAGGGACGACTGGGCCAGCAATGAGATCAGCGCCCCTTCCAGTTCGCGTACATTGGTATTGATATTATAGGCTACATACTTCACTACTTCTTTGGGCATGTCCAGACCATCGTTTTTCATCTTCTTCTCCAGAATCTCGATACGGGTCTCGTAATCGGGGATCTGCAGATCGGCACTCAAGCCCCAGCGGAAACGGCTCAGCAGTCTTTCCTGCATACCATCCAAATCTTTCGGTGGCTTGTCGGAAGTTAATACCAGTTGTTTGCCGCTCTGGTGTAAATGGTTGAAGATGGCAAAAAAAGCATCCTGGCTTTTTTCTGCGCGACTGAAGAACTGCACATCATCAATGATCAGCACGTCTATCAGCTGGTAAAAATGGATAAAATCGTTGATCGCGTTATTACGGCTATGGTCCTGGAACTGGTTAATGAATTTCTCACTGCTTACGTACAGCACTACTTTGCCGGGATGCAGTCTTTTCACTTCATTGCCGATAGATTGTGCCAGGTGGGTTTTACCCAGACCTACACCACCATAAATTACCAGCGGATTAAAGGAATTGGCTCCGGGTTTTTCCGCTACTGTTTTACCGGCACGGCGGGCTACGCGGTTACAATCACCTTCGATAAAAGAATCGAACACATACATATGGTTCAGCTGCGGATCGATCTGCATTTTTTTCAGGCCCGGAATCACAAATGGATTCTTCACAGGATTATCGATCACCAACGGGAAATTCATCTCGTTGTTATTGTATGTTTTCATATTGCTTGCAGGAACATCCATAGAGCCATTGCGTCCATTGGTATTACCGCTGTCAACCATGATCCTGTATTCCAACCTCGCTTCTTTTCCCAATTCCCTTTTTAATGTTTTTGCCAGCAGGTTCACATAATGCTCTTCAAGGTATTCATAAAAGAACTGACTGGGAACCTGTATCATTAAAACATTTGCTTTTAACTCAACAGGTGTTATCGGCTCAAACCATGTTTTAAAATGTTGCCATTCTACAATGTCTTTGATGATCTTTAAACAATTGCTCCAGACTGATTCAGCGTTCTTAGCCATACAAAAAGAAAGAATTTAT
>SCVK01000477.1 GCA_004297075.1 Chitinophagaceae bacterium | reverse complement strand
GCGAGTCGCCTGGGCGAGTGCGATCCCGATGGTGTGGCCGCCGTAGACGAGGCGACCGTGGGCGCCGACGCGATCGTCGTGGTGCGTCGCTGCGATGTTCAAGCTCAGCCGGGCAAGTTCGGGTGCGCTGGAGACGACGTCGCCGCTGCTGTGGAAGACGGAGCCCACCAAATCGGAATCGAAGTGCCTGCCGGGTACCCGCTCTCGATACGTGTCGAGGTCCCAACCGTCAGGTGATACGTACGGAGCCGGTTCGGACGGACCGATCGCCCCGAGGTCGTCGGCGTGGCGAGTTCTCGCCTCGATCGGGTCGGGGCTCAGGGGGAGCATGGCGCAGCGGTAGAAGTCGAGGACCGTGTTGCCGTTCTGATCAGCAGACGTCATCCGTAGCGCGGCAAGTCCGGTGGCGCCGCGTCCCGGCTTGGCCGAGTTCTCGCGTAGACCGACAACCTCGGTGCGCGTGTACAGAGTGTCGCCGAGTACCGGGAAACGGTGGAATCGCAGTCCACGGTAGAAGAGGTTCGCCTTGACGTGGTGTGTGACCACGGTTGACTGGCCGATGGCGATGTCGGTGACCAGTCCTGGATTTGCCACTGGTGCACCGGAACCCGTGACGCTCGACGACAAGTGTGCGTCGAGAGGCAAGCGCATGCGGTCACCGAGGATCGCCTGATGGGAGGCGGCGAGTCCACTGGTCAACGTCACCGCGGGGGCTTCGTCGAAGATCTGACCATGGGTGAGCTCGTCGAAGTACGGGCCTCCCACGTAGTGCTCGCTCATACGGTGACTCCTTCGGCTCGGGCAAGCGTACGACGCGCTGCCACGGCGACAGCTTCGTCGAGCATCTGGCCGTCGAGTTGGGCGGCACCCGAACCCAGGGTTTCGGCTTCTTCGAGTGCGGTCAGTACCCGTCGGGCGTCATTGACGGCGTCGTCCGAAGGAGTGAATGCGGTAGTGGCCGAGTCGATCTGCGCCGGGTGGATGACCCATTTGCCGTCGAACCCGAGAGCGCTGGTCCAGTGCGCGGCGCAGCGGAAAGCGTCGTCGTCGGTGATGCCGAGAAAGGGCCCGTCGATGGCTGCGACGCCGGCTG
>SCVK01000079.1 GCA_004297075.1 Chitinophagaceae bacterium | reverse complement strand
CTTGCCGCTGCTGCCAAAGAAGAAGGTGCCGAAGTGATTGTGATGTGTAACAATATTGAAGCACAGATAGCTGAGATGGATAGCGCAGAAGACAAGCAGATGTTCATGGAAGAATATAAAATGACCGAACCGGCACTGAACCGCCTGATCACTTCTGCGTATAAACTGCTGAACCTGGATACCTATTTTACCGCCGGTGTACAGGAAGTAAGGGCATGGACCATTCACAAAGGCTGGAAAGCCCCGCAGGCCGCCGGTGTGATACATACCGATTTTGAAAAAGGTTTTATCAAAGCCGAAGTGATCGCTTACGAAGATTTTGTGAAATACGGAAGTGAAGCCGCCTGCCGCGAGAATGGCCGCTTACGCATTGAAGGAAAAGAATACGTGGTAAAAGATGGCGATGTGATGCATTTCCGTTTTAATGTATAATAAAAACCCCTCGTGACGCTAAAGCGGCATGAGGGGTTTTTATTATACATTAAAATTACCCGTTATACCGTTTTAGCTTTTTTACTTACTAACCATCTTACTACCCGCCTTATTACCCGTTTTATTACCCGTCAGACCGCTCGTTCCGACGGGGACAAAAAAATGATGATTGCGAACCTGTCTATATGGGAAAAAGAGAGCTATTATGCTCCGCAAGACCTCGTAATTGTGGGGGCAGGCCTCATGGGTTTATGGACCGCACTTGAGCTGAAGAAACACCGCCCTTCGCTTCGCATTACTATCCTGGAAAGAAATACCACTCCCCTGGGCGCTTCTACCCGTAATGCCGGTTTTGCCTGCTTTGGTAGCCCCACGGAATTGATACACGACGCAGATACCCTGGGCCCTGATGCCATGCTGGCCGTAGCAGAAATGCGGTATAAGGGTATTCAGAAAATCCGCAGACATTTTACAGATGAACAGATCGGGTTTGATGCCTGTGGCGGATACGAATGTATTAACCGCGATTATAAAAACTGGGCATTATTGCCGGATAAACTACACTGGCTGAACAGTTTACTGAAAGAGATCACCGGCAGTAAAGCCATATTTCAGCAAATCGATCACAAGCTGGCAGCAATGGGTCTGCAGGGATTTGATGCACTGGTAGAAAATGTAACCGAAGCCGCTTTACATAGCGGCAAACTGGTACAGGCACTAACACAGAAAGTGCAGGCTACTGGTGTAAATATTTTGTACGGAATACAGGTAAGTGGTATAGAAAAACAGTCTGCCAGCATGCAGATCAACACCCTGCAAAATCAAGCTTTTACAGCAGCGCATGTATTACTCTGCACCAATGCCTTTACCAGCGAACTGGCACCGGAGGCAAGAATAGAACCGGCCCGCGGGCAGGTAATTGTTACCTCGCCTATTCCGGGTCTGCCGATGAAAGGCACTTTTCATTTTGATGAAGGATTTTATTACTGGCGAAATCTTGGCAACCGGATTTTACTGGGTGGTGCCCGTAACAGCGCTTTTGAAGCAGAAGCCACCACCAACCTATCGGGTTCCGATACGGTGCGGCTGGCATTGGAACATTTCCTCACCCAACACCTGCACCCCTCCTTTCAATATACCATTGAACACCATTGGAGCGGGGTAATGGGTTTTACCACCGATAAACGGCCGTATACCGCACTTGTGCGTGAAGGAGTTACCGCCGCTATTGCCTGCAACGGAATGGGAGTAGCTTTAACCCCCGTGGTAGCCGAACAACTCAGCACAGGCTTGTTGGATTATTTTTAACGAACCATACACCCAACTTATTTATTTTTATCGCAACTTCCCTGTATGAAACAAGTCTTTACCGGTTTTATTTTATTGGGTTTACTGGCAGGCTGCCAGAACGCAGCAACAGAAAACGGTTCCGGTTTACCTGCCGGCAATGATGTACCGGCGGTGATGAATTACACCATCACCAATGTGTATCCGCATAATACCGGCTCGTATACCGAAGGACTGGAATGGCATGATACCACCTTATATGAGAGTACCGGTAATGTGGGCGTGAGTAAACTGGCGAGGGTTTCCTTAACTACCGGCAAAGACATCCAAAAGATTGATCTGCCAAAAGAATATTTTGGAGAAGGTATCACCGTATTCAACAACAAGATTTACCAGCTTACGTGGGAACATGGTAAATGTTTTGTGTACGACTTCAAGACCTTCAAAAAGATCAAAGAATTCAGTTATGAGGGAGAAGGTTGGGGCATGACCAACGATGGCAAATACCTCATCAACGATAACCGCAGCAATAATCTCTATTACCGCGATCCGGAGACTTTTCAGGTGGTAAAAACAGTGCCTGTAACGGATAATAATGGTCCGCTGGTCAATATCAACGAACTGGAATATGTGGATGGATTCATCTATGCCAATGTATGGCTTACCAACAAGATCGTAAAGATCGATCCGGCCACCGGCAAAGTGGTGGCACAGGCTGATTTTTCGTATATACTGAACAAATATGCACCGGGTGCTATATCTGATGAAAAACAGGTTACGGATGAAGTGTTGAACGGCATTGCTTACGACAGTGTTGGCAAACGGTTTTTTATTACCGGCAAACACTGGCCCAAGTTGTTTGAAGTAAAATTTCAGTAAGCCCTCTATTTTTTAACAAACACATAGATCACCGAACTACATTTTTTCCGGTTGAACAGGGCTTTCAGGTTCGATAACAAACCGTTCCAGACGGCACCAAAGATATTGGCACTGCCATTTCGGTACTGTTCGCTCAGCATGGATACATAAAAACTGTCGAACCACATGGGTTGGGTATCTGCGAGATGAAAACCATGGGCCCGGCCCAGTATGTCCATGCTTTTGGGAGAGAAATGATACAGGTGCCGCGGCACATCATATGCCGCCCAGTATTCGCCATATACTTTGGCATCATGGCTGGTATAATTGGGCACGGCAATCAGTAAACGGCCACCCGGGGCAAGAATAGCATGAAATTGCCGGAGATATCCCTGCAGATCGTGTACATGCTCCAGCACATGCCACA
>SCVK01000078.1 GCA_004297075.1 Chitinophagaceae bacterium | reverse complement strand
CTGCGGCCTGCTTCAAAAACGAACGACGCGATTTTTGAGAGGGTTTCATGGTACAAGCAATTAGTTAGTGAAAAATAACCCTACTAATGTACCACAAAGCCCAAACGCTTCCCGCGCTCACTAACAAGAACTTACGAAAACGATGGCGGAGGATTGGGGTTGTTTATTCCAGTTGATCTGCGCTGTTGGCTATCTCACACGCGGGACTAAAGTCCCAAACAGGTTGTAATTATCTATCTCTTATCCACGCCCTGAAGGGCGCGGCAACAGAAGAGCCAGGGAATAGAAAGGCCTGGCAACAAAAGGGAGTGGCAGTTAAAGAAAGTGGTTAAAAGAACCTCCCCCCACAATCCCCAAGGGGCTTTAGCCCCGTGTCCTCTTCAAACCATTCTATCATTCATCCACTCATCCACTCATTCACTCATTCACTCATTGATTTTTCTCTTACCTTTAAACACACCTATCTAACACTCATGAGATCCCCAAAATCAACTGCGCTCTCAAGGCGCAACTTCCTGCGTAATACAGCTACCGTGGTGGCTGGTTTCAGTATTGTTCCCCGGCATGTACTCGGCCGTGGTTTCCTCGCCCCCAGCGATCAGCTCACCAAAGGCATTATTGGTGTGGGCGGTATGGGCCGCGGACATATACCCTATGCCGGTACCCGCGTAGTAGCCATCTGCGATGTAGACAAGAAACACCTTTCTGAAGTAGCTGCCTCGATCGGCAACGGCGTAAAAACTTTTCACGATCACCGCGAACTGATTGCTTTACCCGAAGTGGATATTGTACATATTGCCACACCACCACACTGGCATGGCATCATGGCCATTGATGCCGCCAAAGCGGGCAAAGATATCTGGTGCGAAAAACCCATGACCCGCACCATTGGCGAGGGCAAACGGGTGGTAGAAGCGGTGCAGCAGTACAAACGCATGTTCCGCCTCAATACCTGGTTCCGTTTTGAGGATAATTTTTATGGGATGAATACAACCGTGCGGCCCATTAAAAAATTAGTGGAATCCGGTTTGCTGGGCTGGCCCTTAACGGTAACCGTTAGCAAGACCACCGGTTTTGACTGGAAATTTTACTGGGTGGGTAAAACACAATTGGAAACTCAGGCAGTTCCGGCCGAGCTGGATTACGACCGCTGGCTGGGACCCGCTCCGTATAAACCCTATAATGCTCACCGTGTACACGGCACTTTCCGTGGATACTGGGATTATGATGGTGGCGGACTGGGCGATATGGGACAACACTATATAGATCCCATTCAATATTTTCTCGGCAAGGATGATACCAGCCCGGTACTGGTAGAGGTAGACGCCGAGCAGCAGCACCCCGATGCCTGTGGCACTTTCCGTAAGATCACGTTTACGTATGAAGATGGTTGTAAGATCATCCTGGATGGAGAAGCGAAGGATCCGAATGCGGCCTATATAGAAGGACCCAAGGGAAAACTGTTTGCCGGTTTTAAATCAGATATCCCTAACCTGACGGAGAAACTGGCACTGCTGCCCGATCCGGAACCTCAGGTAACCAATTTCCTCGACTCAGTTAAATACAGAACACCGTTTGCGCTGAATGAATCGAATGGGTTCCGTTCCTGCACCATTATTAATATGGGTAAGATCGCTTTGCAGCTCGGTCGTTCGCTGCGCTTTGATCCGGTGAGCCAGACCTTCGTCAACGATGAAGAAGCCAACCGCATGATTGACCCGCCCATGCGCGGACCCTGGAGCATCTGATTATAAACTGAATAAATGATTCACCCCCTGCGGTGAAAAAACACCAACCGGCTATATGAAAAAAATTTTCTCTACCGTTCTCCTGTTACTTACACTCACGCAGTTATCTGCCCAGCAGGAAGAAGTGCGCAATACCATTCAACCCTTTCCCTACCAGCAAACAGCAGCCGCCAGTGCTGCCCTCAGCAGCATGCAGCTCTGGAGCAGCGATCACTGGAAACAGCTCTTCGTTTTACTCGATGATGATTCGCTGAAGCTGAAAGCCAGTTATGCCTTGAGTGCCTACACCCATGCATCTGCCAAAGAAATTACGCAGCAAAAACAAACGGCCGCCACACTGGTAAAGGGGTTAACTGCTGTAAAAACCTATTATGCCAAAGAGCTCATCATCAAATACCTCGGTTTACTCGGCGATGATGTGGCGGTAAAACCCCTGGCAAAATTGTTAGCGGATAATGAACAGTCGGATAATGCGGCGCGGGCACTGGCCACCATCCATTCACCAGCCGCACTCAGTGTTTTGCAGAAGGCTCTGGCCAAAGCCACCGAACCCAACCGTACACATATAGCTGCTGTGTTGGCTTTTGATAAAAATGTATTGCCCTCACTCAAAACCAATCTTACACAACCCACTGCCCAAGCCAACCCTGTGCAGCAACTATTGCAGTTGCAGGAGCAGTTAGAAAAAGCGGGTAATCCTATTCAGCAAAAAAGGATCCTGAACCAGGTATCGCGCATTCCCGGTATCAGTTCTTTTGTACTGGCCGGTAACTGGCTGGGCAATGCAGATGTGGCCGGCACCGCCGCACGTGTGGTTACCCAGCTGGCACTGAACGATAAAAATATCCGCGGTCCGCTGGTGCGCGAAGCCCTGCAGAAAGCCCTGCCCCTGATCAAAGGAGAAGACAGTGCCCTGCTGGTAAAAAAATTAAGCGCGCATCTCAAAGCCATGCCTTATGACAATGGTTTTGTATCGCTCTTCAACGGTAAAGACCTGAGTGGCTGGAAAGCACTGGTGGGTAATCCCATCAGCCGCGCCAAACTATCGGCCGATTCGCTGGCGGCTGCACAGGCACGCGCCAATGAAAAAACCAAAAACGACTGGATCGTACAAAATGGTTTACTCGTATTTACCGGTCATGGTGATAACCTTTGTACCGAAAAAAAATACGGTGATATAGAACTGTTTGTTGACTGGAAGATCACTGAAAAAGGCGATGCGGGTATTTACCTGCGGGGTAGTCCGCAGGTGCAGATCTGGGATACCAGCAGACGCGAAGTAGGCGCACAGGTAGGTTCGGGTGGCTTGTATAATAACCAGAAAAATCCCAGTAAACCCTTGGTGGTAGCCGATAACAAGATTGGCGAGTGGAACCGCTTTCATATCATCATGAAAGGAGAGCGGGTTACCGTGTACCTGAACGGGCAACTGGTAACAGACAATGTGGTACTCGAAAATTACTGGGACCGCCAGCTGCCCATTTTTGCCAAAGAGCAGCTGGAGCTGCAGGCGCATGGTACTTATGTAGCTTACCGTAATATTTTTCTGCGCGAGTTGCCTACAGAAAATACAACCCCTTTAACCGAAGAAGAAAAACAACAGGGCTTTACTTCTCTGTTTGATGGTAGCAACCTGGATCAGTGGACGGGTAATACCAATGGTTACCTGGTAGAAGAAGGTAATATAGTGGTACATCCCGAACGCAGTGGCGGCAACCTGTATACCAAAGAAGAATATGCCGATTTTATTTACCGTTTCGAGTTTCAGTTAACACCGGGCGCCAACAACGGCCTCGGTATCCGCGCTCCTTTGGAAGGCGATGCAGCTTACGTGGGCATGGAATTACAAATTCTCGATAATGAAGCGGAGATCTATAAAAACCTACAGCCCTATCAATACCATGGTTCTGTGTATGGCGTGATCCCTGCCAAAAGAGGTTTCCTGAAACCTACCGGCGAGTGGAACCAGGAAGAAGTGATCGTAAAAGGATCGAAAGTAACAGTGATCCTGAACGGAGAAACCATCCTGGATGGCGATATCAAACAGGCAGCTGCCGATGGTACGATGGATCATAAGGAGCATCCGGGTTTACAGCGAACCAGCGGCCATATCGGTTTCCTCGGGCATGGAGATGTGTTGCGCTTCAGAAATATCCGGATCAAAAAATTATAAAGCAATACAATTAATCATTTCCAACAGCGCCTTCGCGCCTTTGCGGGCAAATATTCTCGCAAAGGCGCAAAGGCGCTGTTGTTTGTATGGGAGGAGGGTGGTATCTTTCTGTTATTAATCTACTTTATGCAAACCGATTATTACCTGTCGCGCTTATTAGCCAGCATCCGTATCATTACCGGTGTGCTTTTCATTTATCACGGACATGAAGTGTTTGTGCCGGATCAGATGAAGGATTACGCCAAATGGATGGCCGATCTGCAGTATCCTTTACCGGCACTTTTTGCCTATGCTGGCAAAAGCGCGGAATTGCTGGGTGGGGTTTCTTTGTTACTGGGGCTATGGGTCCGCTTATTTACCTTACCGCTCACCCTTACTTTATTGCTGATCACATTCACCATGGGTCATGGAAAAATTCTCACGGATGATCAGCATCCGTTTATATCAGCTTTGTTATGTGCCGTGTTCTTTTGTTTGGGTGCCGGTGTTTGGAGCATAGATGCCTGGCGGGTTTCGCGAAAACAATAAACTTTTCGTTTTAATCCGTGATCACATTTTTCCGCTTTACAGGATCGTAACGGATGGTGCCTTCACTTACAATAAATTCTGTTGTTTTATGCCGGGGCGGCCGATACTTCATCAGGTTAAAGGACACCCCCACACTTCCGCCGGTAACAATATCATCATACCGGATATTCAGGTAATCACGGCCGTGGTACAGATGCAGTACAATACCAGTGGTGCGTGCCTGGGCAAAATTAAATTCATAATAAAGATGAACCCCCAACCTGTTGGTATGTACCGGTTCAAAATTGTTCATATTACCAACAATATATTCCGCCTCTATTCTTGTACGATGACTCACTTTGTTTTTCAGGATATAATCTTTGCCCGTACGAAGATCTTTCCAGGGGATGGATTTGCCGAACATGCGTGGCTTGCCTCTTAACTGGAACATAGCCAGTATCCGGCTTTTGCCAAAACGTTTTTCCTGTTCCGGATTAAAAGAGAATGCATCACCGATGCCGCCATCTTTGCGGTAACCAAGACCGGCCGAATATAAACGGTGTTCCGGTGTATAAGCCGAATACACCCCCATAAGGCTGATATAGTTGGTGGAGAAATCTCCTTTTTTATAATCGTTTCTTTTGGCAGACAGGGTCTGGTAAAATACTCCCGGTGCCTGGCCGTTGGAATAATGCATCACAGAGAACATCAGGTGTACCACTTTAAAGGTTTCTTTTTTGTTAATCCAGGAATTATCTTCAGCATACCAGGTGCTGCGTTTACGGATATTTTCTTTTTGGGTGTAATTATTCCAGAGTGCATAGTCAAGCTCTACGCCTACTTTCTGGCTGATGGGTAGAACGGGAAGGGAGGAGTCGAGCGTCATCCGGAAAGCGGGTGCATACCGAAATGCGATCCTTGCCCGCTGAAAAAAATCGCTGCTCTGGTTCCTGCCCTGCCAGAGGGGGAACACCTGGTCCAGATTGGCCTCAATCAGGTAACCATTCCTGCCCTCACCCTCGCGCAGCGGGATGCCTCGGTTCCAACCCTGGAACATCGGGAAAAAGCCTACATAGGAGATCGGGTGCAAGCCTTTCAGGATTTCGTACATACCGGTATACACTGAGCCGTCGTCATTCTCTTCAAATGCTTTGATATGGGGCCTGGTGGTATCCGCTGCGAAACGGTCGGGATCATACGGTTGCGAAAAACCAGTCAACCCCAGCAAACAGGTAAGCAGTAAAACAAGCGATCGGGTAATCATAGGGCCATTTTACCATTGTGGCGTCTGTAATATAGTTGGATGTTACTAAGTTAAAATAAGTTTGGTTGAAAACGGATCTGTGTAACAAGCGGGGTTTATCTTATGTCTTTTACACAGCGGAACCCAAGATGATTGGTACCGGTTTTCCAATCGCCTTTGCCGCGCGAGCCCACTACATAACGGGAACAATACTGATCGCTGCAGAGAAAGGAACCGCCTTTCTGTACTTTTTTAATGATACCTGGTTCTGCGGGATCAAAACTGTCTGCCGGCCCTTTCGGATCCACTATCACTCCTCCTTTTCTTACAAGGGTGGTATAATAATCAGGGCGGTACCAGTCGGAACACCATTCCCAAACATTTCCTGCCATATCATATAAACCATAGCCGTTTTTGGGATATTGTTTTACGGGTGCCATTCCTTTAAAACCATCTTTACCGAGGTCTTTCGAGGGGAAACTTCCCTGAAAAGTATTGGCCATATAACGCGCGCCGGGGGTAAACTGGTTACCCCAGGTATAGGTGTTTTCAGATAATCCGCCACGGGCAGCAAACTCCCATTCGGCTTCGGTAGGTAATCTTTTGCCCGCCCATCTGGCATAGGCTGCGGCATCTTCCCAGGCAATATGTACCACGGGATAGTTCTCTTTGCCTTTGATAGAACTGCCTGTTCCGAAGGGTTGGCGCCAGTTGGCATTTTTGCGGTATTCCCACCATTGCAGGTAATTATCCAGCGGCACTTCATAGGCCGGGGGAGAAAACACCACGGAACCCGGAACCAGCAGAGCCGGATCAGCAGTGGGAAATTCTGCCGCGGTGGGCGCAATTTCGGCCAGGGTTTTATAACCGGTGGCGTTTACAAATTTTTCGAATTCGGCATTGGTTACTTCATGTTCATCCATCCAGAACGCTTTTACCTGTACCGTATGAACCGGTAAAGCATCGGATGTGAGTCCGGGTACACTGCATAGCGATTCATTGGCAGCAGGTGTACCCATCCGGAACTTACCACCGGGAATGCGAACCATTCCTGCCGGTGCCATGGCGGTGTTTTTAGCGGGGGTTGGGGTTGTTTTTTTATCAGGTGATTGATTATCAACAGTATATGCAGCCGTAGCCAAGGCAAAAATGGCCAGTACATAGCCCTGCAAAACCGTACGGGAGGGAGTAAAATGCAACATGGTTTAAAGATAAGAAAGAAGGCCCATGCATCAAGTCGGGAACCTCTTCATGATTGGGGTATTGCTGTGTTTTTATTTAATTACTGGTAATCAAGCAACTATCTCTGATAGGTACACGTAATAACTGAAAGGTAAAACGAATGGGCTGAAACGCGGGCAGATAAAGGGTTATAGCGTAGCGTGTACCAAAATTTAATTCGCCGGAAACAAAGAAGTACTGATATTTGGAACGAAACTGGCAACAATCCTGCGTAATGATGATACCGGTCGTAAATAGCCCGGGTAGCCATAACAGCAGATGGTCATTTACTTCGGGCAGGAGCTGGTTTCACTTCTATACCCCCAATCTGGCGAAACCAATGGTTTCGCAATGTTCAACAGTCAGCTATTTACGCCTGCCAACTGCCTGGCATTGCTATGCAGACTGCGCAAGGGGGTTCCTATGTTGAAAATGAAGCAATTTGGAGAGAATGGGACCTATGTTTTTTGCGACTGGTATTTTGTGAGTACGGGCGGCAGCGTAATCTGGACCGGATACGTAAATTTTGCATTCCGTTTACCCGGACGTAAGCAACCATATATAATAGACAACTACATATCCTTGAAAAGCTATGCTTAAGAGACTTTTAACGGCCTTCCTGTGGCTGTGCTTTGTTCTACCTGTAACGGCTCAGGTAAAGATTGGTAATAATCCAACGGTAGTAAACCGTTCTTCCCTGTTAGAGCTGGAGAGTGACAGCCTCGGTTTATTATTACCGAGGTTACAGGATACTGTGCTGATTAACCGGTTTAATCCGCCAGACGGTATGCTCATTTTTGTGCGTAATCCGGGCATCCAGCGTTTGTTTGTACGGCAGGGTGGTTACTGGGTAGAGTTACTGAGCGAGTATGCGGTCAGAAACCTGCTGAACCTGGGTAATGGTCCGGTTACTGATACTTCCCTGTTGTTTGCCAACCTTATGCGCAAGGCAGATAGTGTTTTAATGCTGAGCGGTTATGCGCGAAAGGGGCATACTGTAAAATACAGTGATACCCTGGCTATGCTCACGGGGTATGGCAGGTTGGGACAACTTACCAGATACAGCGATACAGCCAGTATGCTGGCAGGATACGGAAGGGTGGGTCAACTCACCCGTTACAGTGATACGGCCAATATGCTGTCAGGTTATGGCAGGGCGGGTCAACTTACCAAATACAGTGATACAGCCAGTATGCTGGCAGGATACGGAAAATTCGGGCAGCTTACCAAGTACAGTGATACGGCCAGTATGCTGGCAGGATACGGAAAGTTCGGGCAGCTTACCAAGTACAGTGATACGGCCAGTATGCTGGCAGGATACGGAAAGTTCGGGCAGCTTACCAAGTACAGCGATACGGCCAATATGCTGGCGGGATATGGACGATTCGGGCAGCTTTCGAAGTATAGTGATACGGCCAGTATGTTATCGGGTTATCAGCGAAGTGGCAATCCGGTAATTGTTGCTGTGCAACCCAATATTACAATGCTGGGCACATTGTCGGCCTTAACTGTAACGGGTGGAATAAGCGCAGGATCTATTAATTCGCCATTGGCCACCCTTACCAATATTAATACAAGCGGAACCATCACCGGTGGAACGTTCAGTGGTACACTCAGTCAGTCGGCCATGAACAGTATTACCAATTTGGGTAACCTAACGGCACTCACAGTGAGTGGAAACGTTACTTCCAATTCTATCAGTGTGGTAACAGGTAACCTGACCAACATTACTGCAACAGGATTGATCAATGCAGGGTCGCTCAGTTCGCCTTCAGCAACCATCACTAATATCACTTCTACAGGAACGATTACTGGTGGAACATTCAGCGGTACACTCAGCCAGTCGGCCATGAACAGCATTACCAACCTCGGTAATCTGACGGCTTTAACTGTTAGCGGAAACGTCACTTCCAATTCTATCAGTGTAGTAACAGGTAACCTGACCAATATCACCGCAACGGGGTTGATCAAT
>SCVK01000077.1 GCA_004297075.1 Chitinophagaceae bacterium | reverse complement strand
GAGAACCTGCAGGAGCTGGACGATGAAGGGGAAGTGTACGAGAGCATCGAAGATATCTGGCCTGATTATCCGAGCCAGGAAGACTTTATGTTCAACGAAGACGAATATTAATCCTTACCATCCTTCTGGGAATCAGGTAACCGGTATATGTAAAAAAGCCATCATGCTGTATAGCGTGATGGCTTTTTTGCTGGCAGGCTGCGGAATAATTATCCGGCACCTGTTGTGTCACTCACTTGTACATCAGCAAGTATAGCAGTTTTATTGTTTCTTAAAACTGTATTTGAAATAGAGCAATACCAACGTTAATACAAGTACTACCGTGTTGGCCACGATCACCGGTCCGCTGTTAATGGCAAACCCGTAGGTAAGCCATACAAGGGTACTGGTTACCACAATCAAAATCATCCAGATACTCAGATCACCCACACTTCTCGACTGCCAGGATTTATACACCTGGGGAATAAACGTAATCGAAGTAAGAAACGAACCGAAATACCCAATATATTCAACCCAGTTAGCCGGTATATTCATGTCTCTGATTTTAAACGCTGCACGGATTGTTATGATGCATCGTAATCATAACAATCCTATTTAATCATATCAATCTGCGATTCCCAGTTTCTGCATCACTTCATTGCTTACACCGGTGGTAGAATAACCGCCATCATGAAACAGGTTCTGCATGGTAACCATCCGGGTCAGGTCTGAGAACAGGGTAATACAATAGTTGGCACAATCTTCTGCAGTAGCATTGCCCAGGGGTGCAATGGCATTGGCATAATCGTAGAAATCGCCAAAGCCTTTAATGCCGGTACCGGCAGTGGTTTTGGTGGGCGACTGCGATACGGTATTGATCCGCACTTTTTTCTCCAGTCCGTAGTGATATCCAAAACTACGCGCAATCGATTCCAGCATGGCTTTGATATCGGCCATATCGGTATAGAAGGGGAAAGTACGCTGTGCGGCCATATAGGTTAAAGCCACTACACTGCCCCATTCGCTGATGGCATCTAATTTTTTGGCAACGGCCAGCATTTTATGAAAAGACATAGCAGAAACATCAATGCCCTTCATAAAGAAATCGTAGTTGGATTCTGTATACGGAATATTCTTGCGGATGTTCACGCTCATACCGATGGAGTGCAGTACAAAATCTATTTTGCCGCCCAGGATCTCCTGCGATTGAGTAAACAGGGTAGTTAACTCTTCCACGCTGGTAGCATCGGCCGGAATGATCTGCGAACCGGTTTTTTCAGCCAGTTTTTTGATCTCGCCCATACGCATGGCAATGGGGGCATTGGTTAATACGAATGTGGCACCTTCCTCATGTGCTTTCTCTGCTACTTTCCAGGCAATCGAATTTTCATCCAGTGCACCGGTTATAATGCCGCGTTTTCCTTTTAATAAATTGTAGGCCATAGTCTTCGTTGATTTAGAATGTTAACAGGTGGTAAAAGTATAGAATATCTCTAACAATTAGCGGATTAGCGAATGACGGATTAGCGGATTGCTGGCTGCGTAATCCGTGAATCCTTTAATCCATTATCCGCTAATGGAACCGACTCAATTCATCATCTCCCTCGCATTCTCCATCGCAGCGGCAGTGGGCTTTTCTCCGCTCAGCATACGGGCAATGGCGGTGATGCGTTCGTCGGGGTTCAGGAGGCGGATATTGGTTTTAACCGCATCGTTTTTGATCTCCTTGTATACAAAGAAATGGGCATTCGCTTTTCCGGCTATCTGGGGTTGGTGGGTGATACAGATGATCTGCCGGTTACTGGCCAGTCCTTTCATGATCAGTCCCACCTGTTTGGCGGCTTCGCCCGAAATACCGGTATCTATCTCATCAAAGATCATGGTGGGCAGATCAATGGATTGGGCCACCAGCGATTTGATGCATAACATCAAACGGCTCAGCTCACCACCACTGGCTACCTTGCGGATGGGTTCAAAACGGTTGCTCTTATTGGCGTCGAATAAAAAATCGATATGGTCTTTGCCCGAAAGGGTCAGTGTATTGTCTTTCAGTTCCACTTTCAAACGGGCATTGGGCATACCTATCTGCGCCAGTAAGGTATTTACTTTTTCTTCCAGCGGTTTGGCCTGTTTGTGGCGGGCTTTGGAAAGCTGTTCTGCCAGTGTTTGTGCTTCGGTCAATAAGCGGTTGGTCTCTTTTTCCTTGCCCGCAATGGTATCGTCCATATCCAGTACGGCCCTGAGCTTGTTTTCCAGTTCCCGTTGCAGTTCCAGTAACTGGGCCGTTGTTTGCACACCGTGTTTTTTGATCAGCTTGTAGCCATCCATCAACCGCTGGTTGATCCATTCAATTCTTTTCTCGTCGTAATTCACCGTATCATTGATGCGGTCTACTTCATCGGCAATATCCTGCAGTTCTATCTGCGTACTCTGTAACCTTTCTATCACAGCAGAAAGATCCGGATGGAAGGAAGCATAAGCGTGTAACTGGTTCAGCAGTTGTTTTAATAACTGAACCACCGGCTGCTCACTTTCTTTCAGGTCATAACCAACTTTGGTGAGGGTGGTTTTAATGCCTTCGGCATTGCTCAACAGTTTCAGCTCGTTATCCAGTTCTTCGAGTTCGTTCTCTTTCAGTCCAAGTTCATTCAGTTCATCAAACAGGAACTGGTTATAGTCCAGCTCTTTGGTAAAAGCAGCTTTCTGTTGTTGTAATGCTTCCAATTCTTTGCCAGCTGTTTGCCATTGCCGGAAAATGGTCTGATAAGCAGCTAAGCGGCTTTCATTATTCGCCAGCGCATCCATTACTTCGCGCTGAAAATCGGCATCGCCCAGTTCCAGTGTATCAAACTGCTGGTGAAGATCTACCAGTAAAGATGCCAGTGCTTTTAACTGCTGCAGGGTAGCAGGTGTATCGTTAATAAAGGCCCGTGATTTACCATTGGCCGCAATTTCTCTGCGTAATACCAGTTCCTCCTCCACATCCAGGTCATTGGCTGCTAAAAAATCGAGCACTGCCTGTTTATGGTCTACGGTAAAACTTCCTTCAATAAAACATTTTTTCTGTGTGTTCACCAGCACCGAGCTGTCGGCTCTCTCGCCCAGTATCAGGCTCAGTGCACCCATCAGGATACTTTTACCCGCACCGGTTTCTCCGGTAATGATATTCAGCTGTGATGAAAAATCGATCCCGATCTCATCAATGATGGCGTAGTTCTGTATGAAGAGTTTACGTAGCATGGTTTTTGGTGAGGCGTGAGTGGTCAGTAGTGAGTAGGCAGAGACAGCAAACTCACTACTCACTACTGACCACTCACGATTAGACTCTCCCGCAATTTATACCAGACAATCCTGTTATACAAATACATGTAAGAAATACCTGCCCTCCCCCCGTTTATTCACCCTTACACCGGGCGATGCCTGATTTGGCTCTCTGGTCAAGAGAATCCTTGTATTCATGGTCATCCATGTCGAGGCATTGCTGGTAATAAGTGATGGCGAGGGCTTTCTGTCCTCTTTTTTCATAGAGCTGACCAATCTGCAAAGCGGCGCGGGCAGCATAATATTCGGGCCGGTGTTCTCCCAGCCGGATGGCGATCAGGTAATTACGGATCGCATCTTCTTCCCGGTTCAGGTCATCGTAGATCCGCGCTACGCGGTAGGCAAATTCCAGTTTCTCTTCTTCGGCGGCAAAATCATCCTCTGTTTTACCCTGCAGCAGGATTGCCGCATCAATGGCATAACCGCCATCGCTTAAGAGGCGGGCTTTGAGTAAGAGTTTGTTGGGCCATTTGCCCGACTTTGCATCTTTCAGCGCCTGTTTATCGGCATCTGCATCGGTGGCTCCTTTTTTCAGGATGTTTTTTCTCACTTCCTCCGCTTTGGCCTGGTTACCCTGCAGGTAATAACACCAGCTTAATTTCTGGTAAGCATCCCGCACGTAAAACTTCCCTTTAAAATGGGCGAGAAAACTTTCGAGGTAACGCGCCGCTTCCTGGGTTTCCAGGTGGTATATTTTGGTGAAGCCCAGCTCAAAATCCCAGATGCCGGTTTTCAGGTATTCCTCTGATTTATTCCGGGCCAGGATCACATTTTTGGCATACTCCGATTGTTTGTTGTTGATGCCCAGATTGGCCGCCATATAGGCATGCAGGTGATTGTTCACGAGATCCAGTTTGCGCTGCTGGGTAAAGACCAGCGCTTCTTCTTTTTTATTCTCGATATAGAACATCAGGTAGGGATACATGAAAGCAGCTTCATTAAAAAAGGCTTTGGCCCAGGGATCGTTGCTGTTGATAAAGCCCCGTACGATCTTCATGCCCTCTGTTAAAGAACCCCGCATCCCAAACAGGCTGGCGATCCATTTATATCCTTTCGGAATGGTTCCCACCACCGCCTGCAGCGATCCATATATCAGATCATTCGGGGCAAAACCCGGGAACTGTTTGCGGTTGTCTTTGATCAGTTGATACGCTTTGCGGAAATCCCAGCCCGCATCCCACAGTTTCCCGAATTTGATGGCGGCGCCTGCCTTGTGCACTTTTACCAGGCTAAGACTATATAAGTAAAAAGGAGAACTCTTAGGTCCTTCCTGCAGCAGACTGATCCTTTCAGCAAAACGCGGGTAACGTTGCTGAAATTCTTTGGGATCCTCGTTCAGAAACAGCGTGTAAAAATCTGCATAGCTCTCCAGTAACAGCGGTATCAGGTTATTCGGGTTCTGCTGCCTGGCTTTCTCGGCCAGTGCCAGTCCGCTGTTGATCTTCAGTTTGGTGATCTCCTGGTAAGCCTGTAGACAGGTAGCATTAAAGTCATACACTTTCTGCGCATGACCCCATATAGCACAGGATGCTAAAATAAAAACTAACAATAACCGTCGGATCATACACCGAAAATACAGTATCTCTGATTACGCTGATGGTTTGTATGATTATTATGATTTTAATCGCCGTAATAACAGAATATGTGATAACTAATATAAAAGGTCTTTTAAAAGCGAGACCCCGGCTGTTAGAATTGTGCAAAAAAAGAAAGGGTGCCAAAGGCACCCTTTCTACAATCATATCAATCATACAAAAATCAGCGTAATCCGCGATCCTATTTGGCTTCTACACTATCATTCAGATCAGCATCTACGAGGATCCGTCCGCAGTTTTCACAAACAATGATCTTTTTGTGTAAACGGATCTCACTCTGGCGCTGTGGCGGGATAGAATTAAAGCAACCACCACAGGCATCACGCTCTACCGGTACAACGGCCAGGCCATTGCGGTAGCTTTTGCGGATCCGGTCGTAGCTGTACAGCAAACGATCGTCGATATGCCCACGGGCATCAGCGCTTTGTTTGTTGAAATGGGTTTCTTCTTTTTCAGTATCAGCGATAATTTTCTGTAACTCACCTTTTTTATGGTTCAGCACACCTTCTTTCACCGCTACCTGTTTTTTGGCAACTTCCAGGTTCTTGATCTTCTCGGTCAGTTCTTCGTTGGCATCGCGGATATGCTTTTCAGCCAGTTTGATCTCGAGCTGCTGCATTTCGATCTCTTTATTGATCGCTTCAAACTCACGGTTGTTCTTTACATTCTCACTCTGTTTCTCGTATTTAGCGATCAGGGCTTCACTTTCTTTGATGACAGCTTTCTTGCCTTCAATAAATTCAGTGATCCCGTTGATCTCTTCTTCGATACGGGTCTGGCGGGCGGTTAACCCCTGGATCTCATCTTCCAGGTCGCTTACTTCCATCGGAAGTTCACCTTTCAGGATCTGGATCTCATCCAGTTTGCTGTCAATCTTCTGTAATCGTAACAGGGTTACCAGCTTTTCTTCAACAGAGAAATCTTTAACTGCGGCCATA